>NZ_CALIMQ010000071.1 GCF_938045535.1 uncultured Campylobacter sp.
CGTAATCGACGAAAACGAAACCGCCGAAGCGTAGGCGGAATTTATAAATTTATCGATGAAATTCAAACACGACTTTTGTTAATCCGCGCGATTTCTGCGCGCTAGCGCGTTTATTTGCGCTTTGATTTGCGGGCGGCAAAATTTTGTAAAATTTTATACGTGCGCGGCGAACGGCTAAATTTTAAAATTTTATCCATGCGCACAGGCGGTGGAATTTTAGAATTTCATCTAAGTAGCAGGCGGCGAGTTATCGGCAAGAGATAGGCAAGAAAACAGCGCCTGTATAAAACGAAATTTTAAAATTTCACGCGGCGCGGCAAGATGAAATTTGGCGTATATTTAGCCATTTGTGCGAATGACTAAACGATTTGTCGCAAGAGCAAAGGCGGCACCAACCCGCAAGCGGTCTAAAATTTTAAATTCTTAAGGAGGAGAGAATGGCGTTTGTTGCAGAATATATTTCGAAAGAGGATATTGAGAAATACGACTTACTAAAACCGAGTAATGAGATATGTGAAAAGTATCATCAAGTTAAGCTGGAATGGGCTATTCTAAATTCAAGAGACTGGTGTATAGATCGAGAAAGAGGTATTTGGCTTTTTGTAGTGCGTAGTATTATTATTGGGGATCCAAGAGATATGAATTATAGCGGCGAAGTTATATGGCTTTTACACTATAAAGGCAAAGATATAGAGATCGATTTAAGGAATATACATAACAAAAATACTAGTACGAAAATTACGGATAATCCGTTTAAAATAATCTATGAGCTAGAATCCATAAGAAGTGATATCGGGAATATACCAAAGCAAGAGATTGTAGATATTTTAAAAGAAATTTTAAATGAATATGGCGATGGAGGATCTATTATCCCAAAAGAAAATATTCAAGTAACTTTTATATCAAAAATTTAAAGTAAAGGATGAAATATGGGCTATACGGTAGAACAAGCAAATGCTGAACTAAGAAAAATAGTAGAGGGTAAGTTGCCTGCAACAAAGGCTGAGCTAACTAGAATAATAGAAAATTTAAGCGTGGAGACTAGCGGTCAAAAGACGGTTTTGTATTCGGGTATGGATATGAATGAAATAGATAAACTTACTAAGGATCCAAAACTAAGAATACTCAATAATACAGAAGCGTATAAATTTCTAGATAAAATACAAGATAATAAAGATTTTGCAGATGCTTGGAAAAAAATTACTGGAGAAAAAAATCCTAATTTTGATAATCATAGCTCCCCTGTCGGTAAATTTATCGGCGGCGAAGACCCGGTTAATGGTAAGCCTAGAAAAATGGGTGCTTGGGATATAATCTCTAAAAATTTTGTAAAAACTACCAAAGGCGGAGAAATAGTAGCTTTAGTGGGAAACAATGCCGGCACTGGTAGGGTATTTTATCAAACCGAGCTCCCCGAGCTTCTCAAAAATGAAAATATCACTAAAATCAACGGTATGGATAAGACAGAATTAGTTTCTAAGCTAAATTCTTGTGCTACCGATAAAGAAAAACTGAATTTTATAATAAGCGACAGAAAAACGGTGCTAGAAATAACCGGTAAAAGCGAACTATACGAGCTAAATCAAAAAGACTTCGAAACCGCTAGAAAAAATATCAAATATAATGAGATCTTGGATGCTAAAACAAAAGATTTGATCGCCCGTCAAAATCAAAAAGCGAGTGGTAATACCGAACATACGATAGGAAATAAAAAGCCTACAGATGCACCGATAGAGATAGGCGACAACGAAAAGAAGATCGATAAAATCACAAGAGAGATTGTTAATAATGAGAAAATGTCATATGGCGATAAGATCAAAGAGATTAGTAAATTCGGACAAAAGAGCCTACCTAAGGTCTTTAATACATTAAATAAAGCAGGAACAGCAGGTCTTATCTTGGGCGCAGGAGTGGCTTCGTATGAGGTTGCACAAGCTATAAAAGATGGAGATACGAAGCGAGCCTCTGAGATTATAGGTGAATATGGGGCATCTATGGGAGGAGGATATCTTACAGCAAAAGTAGCTTTGGCTACAGTAGGAGGAACGGCAACGTTAGGAACAGCTTTACTTACGATGCTAATCAGCGCCGGAGGAAGCGAACTGGTTTTATATCTTTACAAAAATAGAGATATCCTTTTATACTTTATTAACCCTGCAGATGATAGATGGGATGGAAAAACCCCTTTTGCCGATTTCTGGTCAAGTATGCTTAAAGGAGAAAGAAGCCCTAAAGAAATATTGGAGATGGCTTCTTATTTATTTAATCCTTTTGATCCTAATTGGAAAGGTAGGGACTCTGAAGATATTGAAAGGTTCAAAGTCTTTTGGTCCCCCTACCTGGACGATCCGCGCAAGTTCCTCCAAGACGCTAAAAATTTCTACGGTCAATTAATTGCCTCTATTTTTAACTTCTTAATCTACGACCCTCTCGCCCTTGATCTTAACGGCGATGGCAAGATCGGTATCAATCCTATATCCATAACGGCTTCGGATAAAAAATCAGGCTCGAATAATAATAATGAAAACGGCGGAGCCTACTTCGATCACAACGGCGACGGAGTATCTCACAGATCATCTT
>NZ_CALIMQ010000072.1 GCF_938045535.1 uncultured Campylobacter sp.
GAGGCGGTACAGCGCGAAGTCGTATTTGATGGGGTCGCTCGAATCGAAGCGTCTTAAGCTTTGTGTAAGCTGTAAAACCGCCTCAAAATCGTAACTCTTGCGATCGATCAGCCCAAGCTTAAGCGAAACTTTATGCGTATGGGTATCGAGCGGGATGAGGAGGCGCGATTTTTCGATCTTTTTGTACAGCCCCAGATCGATGTCGCTGTTGCGCACCGCCCAGCGTAGGAAAAGATTGTAGCGCTTATACGGCGACGTGTGCTTTTGCGCGAAGCCGCGCCCGAAAAAAAACTCATACCCCTGGCTGCGGTAGGGATTTAATTTGTAAATTTCGCCGATTAAAAAATTTATCCCATCCTCAATCCGTCCGCTTTTTTGCATACCGCAAAGCACGCTCTCTTCGATGCTAAGGCTATTTTTAAGCCGCTTTAAAGTTATAAAAATTTCAGCGACGTCGCGCGGGCTTTGAAATCTATATTTTTTGCCCGCAAGCTCCGCACCAATGCGCTCATCGCTCGCGTCCAAAAGCGAAAAATCAAGCGAGCGGAGGAATTTTAAAATTTGAGCCGCGCTTCCGTAAGCAAACAGCGCGCAGATGAGCGCTACGACGTCGTCTCTCTGCTGCTTTGCGACCTGTAGCGGATCGGGCGCGCCGAAAAGATCCGCGTCGCAATTTTTCAAATCGGCGTAGTAATCTAAAATTTGCTTTAAGCTTTTCATTCTGCGTAGTAACTCATCGTCGTAGCGCCGAATTTGCGCGATTTAAGCAGCGCGAAATCGCCGATTTTAGGCGGCAGCTCAAGCTCGCTCATATGCTCGATCGCGATTAGCAGCTCACACTGCGCGGAGCCCAGGCGCGCTATCAGCGCCAACACCCGCTCATAAATCCCGCCAAAACCCTGCCTGATCGCAAACGGCGGGTCCAGATATACAAACACTATGCGCGCGGGATCGGATACGGAATTTTCTTTGGAATTTGCGATATGGCTTTCGCTAGAATTTGCAACAGAACATTTGCCTAAATCGTTTGCAGCAGAGCTTTCTCCTAAACCGCAGGATAAATTTTCGCGGGAGCTAACGGCGAAATTTTTTCTTGAACCGCAGGTTAAATTTACGTTTGGGTACGAATTTTCTTTGCAGCTAGCGGCAAAATTACCACTAGAATTCGCAGTGGAATTTTTTCTTGAATCATAGACGAAATTTGCGCTTGAATGTAAATTTTCTCCACAACCCGCGTCAAAATTTTCGCTCAAATTTAAGCTTTCTTTCTCTTCACAGCTCGCGCCTAAGCCCGTACCGCGATTTGCGTCAAAATTAGAGCTCTCACCGCATTTTGAGCTTAAATTTACGTTGCAATTAACGGTCTCGGTGCCGCTCGCGTCGTATTGCGAAGCGCAGTTATCGTCAAACCTTTCGCTAAAGCTCACAGCGTCCGCAGCTAGCGAATTCACGCAGTATTTTATACTAGAAGCACCCGCATAATCGCCAATCTGGGCACAACCGCCAAAGCTCTCATCTCCCACATAATCGCCATTTACGCCGCTCTGCACGCCATTTTGCGCGCTGTCAGGCACACTGCTTCGCGTGCCGCATTTTGCCAAATCTTTCACGCCACTTTGCGTGCCACCTTCCGCTTCTACGCTTTGCGCGGCGCGGTATCCGTCCTCGCCCTGCTCTACGCCACTAAAGCTTTTGCGGCAGCCGTCTTTTTCGCTGCTTAAATTTTCACAGCAGGTTCCGTCGTCGGCATGGTTTTTGAAATTTTTGCCACTTAAATTTAACGAATTCACGCCCGAGCGTCCGTTCATATCCGCTTGCAACTCGTGCAAAATTTCGGGTAGTCGCTCGAAGCAATCGCCCAAAATCGCGTTTGCACCGAGTCCGAAAAGCTCGAAATTTTTCCGCATTATCTTATGCGCGGCGACGTCCTTTTCGATCGCATAAACGTTTTTTGCGCCGTTGCTTAGCGCTTCAAGCGCCATCGCGCCGCTACCGCCGAAGCACTCGATAAACGCCGCGCCGCGCAACTCCTCCCGCCAAGTATCGAAAAAGGAGCCCTTTACGATGCTTTTTGTGCTGCGCGTGCTCGAAAGCGCGGGCAGAGCGAGCTTTTTGCCCTTATAGATGCCGCTTGAAATTTGCGTAAAGAGCGCGCCGCCGAGCTTGGAAAATTTAGCCATTTTGCCTTCTTAAAATTTCGATGATTTTTGTCTTGAACTCATCAAATAGCGCGCAAATTTCAACTTCTGCCGCGTCGTATCCACTAAGATCCACCCGTAGCGAGCTTTGAAAATCCTCTAGCCTCGATAACAACATCTGCTTTGAAAACGGCAGCGCCAAATCCCCGTCCTCGCCGATTAAAAATAGCGGTTTTGCCGAGCTTTGCAGCTCGTCGCTTATCACAAAGTCGCAATCCTGCGCACTTGTAGCGCGATCCTTCAAAAACAGCTCCAGCGTCTTTTGTAAAATTTCGCAATCGCAATCGATAAAAGCTTTCATCAAAACCCCTTTTTAAATTTTATCATCTTAAACTTCTCGCCAAACTCCGCGCGCAGGTGATTGAACTGCAAAAGCGCATTGCGATAACCCTTCTCGCCACTTTTTTGCATAAAAAGCTCTAAAAGCTGGGCCGCGCCGAAGTCTATGAGAGCCGCGATCTGTCTTTTAAAATCCGCCGTCATGGCGCCCGCATCCTCAAACGCAGCACGCAAAATTTCAAAATTTACGTCGTAGGTAAGATCGCTTTTGCCGTAAAAATCGCTCAAGTTTTGCACCTCAAAGAAGCTAAAAACTTCGTGGTTTCGGTAAATTCGCAGGCTAAAATCGCCGCTAGCGCCCATCTGCCCGTAATCAAAGGCGATGAAATAAAACCGCTGCGCTCTGGCGCAAATTTCGCGCGCAAAGCGAAAGTATCTGACCGGGATTTCGCCGCGCGAGATGCCAAATCTGCGTGCAATAGTCAAAATTTCACGTTCTTTTATGGGGGCAAATTTTGCCGCACCACTTTCGATAAAAAGCATATTTTCGCCGTCCACCGCCTCGCATTTAAAGGCGTCGAAAAGCTCATTTGCCACAAAGATCGCATCTTTAAATTTCGCTTCGCGCGCGCTTGCGAAGTGCTTTAGCGCGATTTCGCCGCCGAAGCTCTCTGCAAAGCTCGCCCGCTGTAGCTCGCGCAGACGCTCATGCGGCTCGATAATTGCAAAGCTAAATCTATCAAGCGCCGCCACGCCGCCTAGCGTAAATATAGCTTGCGCTATGTCGCAAAGCAGCCGCCCATCGTGCGAGCCGATCTCTACGATAGCGATTTTAACGCTATTTTCCGATTTTCCTACAAGCGAGACATCTAAATTTAGCTTGTCAGGATTAGCCGCAAGGTTTTGACGCGATGCAATTGGGCTTGCCGCCGCGTCTAAGCTTAACTCTTGCATCGCGCAAAAATCCGCGCTTAGGCGTAAAATTTCGCGCGCGATGCAGATCCCAAAAAAGCTCCCTACGCTTACGGCAGTGTAAAAATCACCGCTCTTACCGATTTTAGCGGCATTTGCGTAGTAGCTCTCGTTTAGCCAGCCCTCGAAAAAATCGCTAAATTTCACGCCCGCACTATCTCGTCCAGGCTCTTGCGTAGGCGCGCGAAGCCCTCTTTGATCTCCGGTTTTTTGATATTTAGCGCAGGCAAAAATCTAAGGGTGCGCTTGCCGGATTTTAGGATCAAAAGTCCGTTTTGCAGGGCTTTGTTAAAAATCTCGCCCAGATTTTTTTCATCGCGCAGCACAAGGCCTTGCATCAGACCGAGTCCCACGCGCTTTTCGATCAGGCTAGGATAGTCTGCGGCGAGCCCGTCTAGTTTTTTGATAAATCTTTTTATAGTCTTATCAAGCTTGCCGCTCGCTTTTAAAAACTCAAGTTGCGAAAGCACCGCAAGCGCCGTAGAAGTCGCCAAAAAGTTACCGCCGAAGGTGCTGCCGTGCTCGCCAGGAGCGAAAATGTTTTGCTGCGCCACGCACGCGCCGATCGGCACGCCGCCCGCAAGCCCTTTGGCAAAGGTGATGATGTCGGGGCGGATGTCGTAAATTTGCGACGTCGCAAACTCGCCCGTGCGATATACGCCGCACTGCACCTCGTCAGTGATCAAAAGCAGCTTTTTCTCTTTCAAAACCGCCGCCAGCCTTTGCACGCTCGTCTTATCCAGAGGCTTGATACCGCCCTCGCCCTGGACTAGCTCGATCATCACGGCGACGCTGTTTTCATCGATATGCGCGATGATATCCTCGATATCGTCGAAAAATTTAAACCCGGGCATATAAGGCGCAAAAATTTCGGGATGAAATTTCTCCTGCCCCGTAGCTTGCAACGTCGCTAGTGTGCGGCCGTGGAAGGAATTTCGCAGAGTTAGAATTTCAAATTTTTTATTAGGAAAATTTACGGTGCCGTATTTGCGCGCCATTTTGATCGCCGCTTCGTTCGCCTCCGCGCCAGAGTTACAAAACACGGCGTAGCTGCGATACCCCAAAAGCTCGCTAATCTTTTGAGCCAGGGCTTCTTGGGGCAAAATTCTATAGATATTTGAGCCGTGGATGATCTGCGCAGCTTGCGTGCCAATCGCTTCCAGCACGATTTCGTTTGCGTGCCCCAGGCAGTTTACGCCGATGCCTGCGCCGAAATCCACGTAGTCCTTGCCCGCTTCGTCATAGACTACCGAGCCCTCGCCCCTTACCAGCGCTACGTTTACGCGCGCAAAATTATCCATCAAATAGTTCATTTTTTATACTCCACTTTAGGCAGATGCCAAGATTTGTAATAAGCCACCATGCGAAACGCAACTCCTAAAACCAGCAAAATAATCACCGAAAAGGCGCCGCTAAGCCCCAATCCATCAAGCACGAAATATATCAAGCCCACGCCCATGCTTATCGTGCCGTAAAGCCCCGTATGTAAAAACCACGGCACTTCGTTCAGCAGCACGTCGCGTAAGATGCCGCCGCCCACGCCGTTGCAAAACGCGATCAGCACCACGCCAAAAACGTTGTGATTGTAGCTTAGCGCGACCATCGCTCCCACGATCGAAAAGCTTACGACGTCGATCGCATCGGTTAGAATAAATAAAAATTTACCCTCTAAATCGCGGTTTTCGTAAAGTTTGGCGAAAATGGCTACGGCGCTTACCGCAAGCACGATCGTTACGGGCGCATAGTGCGTAAACGAGTAGATTTCGCGGCTTACTAAGGTATCGCGCATGATCCCGCCGCCAAGCGCCGTCAAAAACGCCGCGATAAAGATCCCAAGCCAATCGCAGCCCTTCTTTACGCCGAATAAAAACCCGCTAAGCGCCGCCGAAGCGATGCCTACGCACTCCGTAAACTCTAAAATACTCATATCACAAACCGCTAAAATCCTTTTAAAAACGCATTTTACAACAACTAAATATAAATTTGGGTAAAGCGCGACGAGCGGAAGAAATTTAGGCGCTGCGGTATAAATTTAAAGCGGCGGATAAAATTTGAGCGCGGTAAATTGAAATCTACGCAGCAGAATTTTGCGAAACAGAATTTCGCTAGGTAAAATTCTACGCGGCAGAATTCTACAAGGCTAACATACGGCGTCGCGGTCTGCGCAAATTTTAGTTTAAAATTTTCAGCACCTGCGCGCTAGAAAGAATTTAACGCTACAAAGTCGGCTCTATACTTATGCCAACGGCACATAAATTTTGATTTGAAATTGCGCCCTTATTTTGGCGCCGTGCTTTGCCGCTATAAAATTTCATCTTATTTTACGATGACCTAGCCCGCGCGGAATTCTACGTAAAATTTTAAAATTTAGCGGTCGAATTCTGCGTGGAATTTTACGCCGAGCCGCCGTTAAATTAGCGCAGCCGCTCTTTTAAAATTTCCCAAATGCCGGGCATTGCCAGCAGTCCATTATGCGGCGCGGCGGCTATTTCATAAAATAGATCGCCCGCCTTAAGAGATCCCGCAAGATCATACGAGTGGTGCACCGGTATTAGCTCATCTGCGGCGCCGTGGATGAGCGTGATCTGCGTGCTGCGCGCCGCTTGCAGAAATTCCGCGGTCGGAATCTTGTAGCGGATCAAAAATTTCGGCACGAAGGGGATCTTTTCGCGTGCGAGCCGCTCGAAGCTAAAATATGGTGCGAGCAAAATCAGTCGCGCCGCATCCCACTTCGCGGCCTGCTGTGCAGCGATGCCGCTTCCGATCGAGTAGCCGATCATCGCGAGCTTACTTGGCGAATGCTGCTCTAAAACGTAGCGGCTCATCGCATCGGCGCTCGCCAAAAGCTGCTGCTGCGATGAAATTTTGCCGTCCGATTTACCGTAGCCCGGGTAATCGAAAATATAAAAATCGTATCCCAAAGCCGCAAAATCCGCGCCGTATGCGCCCCAGCCGCTCACGTCGCCGAAGTTACCGTGAAAGAACAAAATCGCGCCTTTAGGCTCTGCTGCGCTAAATTTCAGCCCGTTTATCGCCCCGCCCTCAAACGGGATATTGATCTCTTGAAATTTTATCGCAGCGGCGTTTGCGTTATTGCCCACAGCGCCGTTTCCTGCGGCGTTTTCGCCGACGCGCTCGCCGCTAGTTTGAGCGTTTTTGTTTTTGATCTCGCCCGCTACGGCTCCGTTTTCTTTTACGCCGCCAATCGCCGAAGCGTTTTCGTCCGCGCCGCTCTCGGGCGCATTCACAAGCCCTGCAAATTCGGAATTTTCAAAGCTAAATTTGAAGTTTTTATCCAGCGGCTCGCCCAAAAATATCAGCCGTTCCTGAAAGATATAAAGTCCCGCTAGCACGCAGACATAAACACACGCCGCGATAACGCACAGCCTAAGTAAAACCCTCATCGCCGTCCTTTAAAATTTAAAGCCGAGACGCAAAAGCGCGCGATGACACACGAAATTCCGTCTCGCCGCTAAGCTTTAAACTCGCTCAAAAACCATTGAAATGCTAGGATCAGCCCCGGCGCGCGCACGATCTTTTCGTCAAACATAAACTCTCGCGCCTTGGCCGCAGGCAGGTAGAAAAGCTCGATCTTCTCGCCATCCACGCCGCCGCCGCTACCGATCTTCATCGATTCGTCGATGCGCGCGAAGTATAAAATTTGACGGTTCGCCGCAAAGCCTAGGGCGCTGTAGTAGCTCGTGATAAATTTCAGATCTTTCACGGCATATCCCGTCTCTTCGAGCACCTCTTCGATCGCCGTTTGCTCCTCGCTAATGCCCTTATCTAAAATGCCCGCGCAAAGCTCATAGGTGTAGCCCTTTTCGGGCGAATTTATTAAGCCTTCCTCTTGATAAAACCACACGCTGGGGCGAAACTGCTTGACGAGCAAAAGCGCGTCGCGCTGCGTATGGTAGAGCAAAATCGAGACGCTATCGTGCACCTTGACGCAGTCCCACGCGCGCGCTATGCCGTCCATTTCGAAGCTCAGGCGAAAGGGTTTAACGAAATTCGAGCTTTTAAGCTCGGAGATTTTAAAATTTTTTATAGTAGTATCCATGTCGCAAGTCCTAAAAAGCTAAAAAATCCCACGATGTCCGTCACCGTAGTAAGCAGCACGGAGCTGCCGACGGCGGGGTCGATATTTAATTTTTTAAGCGTGATCGGAATGACGGCGCCAAAAAGTCCTGCGAGCGTTAAATTTAGAACCATCGACATCGCAATTACCAGCCCCAAAAGCTTAATGCCGAACCAAAAATACGCCACAAACCCCATCAGCGTGGCAAAAATGAGGCCGTTTATGAAAGCGATCGTGATCTCGCGAAAGAGAACCTGCTTTTTGTCTTTAAACGCTATCTCGCCCAAGGCTAGGCGGCGCACAGTTACCGTAAGCGCCTGCGTGCCGGTGTTGCCGCCCATGGAGGCGACTATCGGCATAAGCACGGCAAGTGCGACCAGCTTTTCGATAGTGGCGTCAAAAAGTCCGATGATCGTGGAGCTTACGATCGCCGTGCATAAATTTACCGCTAGCCACACAGCGCGCGCGCGTCCCGCCTTAAAGATCGTAGTCTCATCGTCCTCCGCTTCGTCATCGACGCCCGCGAGGTTGTAAATTTGCTCGGTGGCGCGCTCTTGGATGAGATCGTGGATATCATCGGCGGTGATCCGCCCAATAAGCACGCCGTTAGCATCGACAACGGGGATGACGTTAAGATCGAATTCTTCAAAGTCCTTGATCACGTCGTCGATCTTGTCGGTATCGGTGGCGAAGTGGATTTTGTTTTCGGCGCCGAATTTTTGTGAAATTTGCTCCAACGTGAGTGAAAAATCGTATAAAATCAGATCGGACGTCGAAAAGGTAGTAAGCAGATGCCCCTTTTTATCAAGCACAAAGAGCTGAAAGACATTCTCGATCTCGTCCTTTTCGCGCATAACGCGCAGCATCTCGACCGCCTGCCCCAGGGTCTGATCCTGCCTGGCGCTAAAGACCTCGGTCTGCATATACGCGCCTGCCTCGTCCTCGCTATATTTGGAGATAGTAAGAATGTCGTGGCGATCATCCTCGTCAAGCCCATAGAAAATCTGCTCGGCCTTGTCCTCGTCGATTTCGCCGATATTTTGCAAAAGCTCCGCCTGATCGTCGCTTTCAAGCTCCTCAATCGCTTTTACGATCTTTTCGTGAGGCAGAGTTTCGATGACATCTTCGAGCATATGCTCGGGCATCTCAAGCGCAGCATCGGCAAGATCCTCAGGATCTAGCTTTTTTAAGAATTCTACGTATTTTTCTTCGTCATGCTTTTTTAGAGTTTTTAAATGCTCCGTAAGATCGGCGGCACTCAGCTCATGCTCAAGCGTATCGCCTAGGTGCGCATCAAGAAGCGCTTTGGCTTCCTCGACGTCGTCCAGCTGCTCTTTATTTTCCATTTTCAGCCTTAATTTATCGTGATAAGCGACTCGTAGTTTTCAAATTTAGCAGGGTTTTTCGAGCCGTCTTTAGCCGCAGCCATTCTAGCGTCCATATCTTTGACGAGAGCTTTAAATTTAAGCTCCTCAGCGCTTATAACGTTAGTTTTTTCAATCTTGACTACCTTAAGCGGATCTATCGCCTGCTTATTTTTATAAAGTCCGAAGTGCAGATGCGGTCCCGAACTAAGCCCGGTCGAGCCCACATAGGCGATTAACTGACCTTGCTTGACACTAACGCCTGCTTTTGTGCCACTAGCAAAGCCGCTAAGATGTGCATAAAGCGTGCTGATACCGCCGCCGTGGTTGATTTCGACAGTATTGCCGTAGCCGTTTTTACGCCCTACGAAGCTAATCTTGCCCGCTCCTGCAGCATTTACTCTAGTGCCTTTGGGGGCTGCGTAATCCACACCCAGATGCGCGCGATATCGCTTTAAAATCGGATGAAATCTTTTTGGGGTAAAATAGGATGAAATTCTAGTATAAACAAGCGGCGTGATTAGCAGAAAAGATTCGACCTTTTTGCCGCTTCGGTCGTAGTATTTATCATCGAAAAAATATAGCGATTTGGGCTTTTTATTTTCCTCGATCATTCCTGCGGT
>NZ_CALIMQ010000073.1 GCF_938045535.1 uncultured Campylobacter sp.
CTCAGGACTTACCAGGTTTTGAGCGCCTCTTAGGTGACGGTTCCGACTTCGGTATTCGCCTTAGCTATGCCGAGCAACCCAGTCCTGATGGCTTGGCTCAAGCTTTTATCATAGGCGAAGAGTTTATAGGCGATGACGATGTGTGCCTGGTATTAGGAGATAATATTTTCTACGGACAGAGTTTCTCGAAAATGCTCGCTCAAGCGGTAGAGAATGTAAAGAAAGAACGCAAAGCTACTGTCTTTGGTTATTACGTAAAAGACCCTGAACGTTATGGGGTAGCTGAGTTTGACACCGCGGGAAATGTCCTTAGCATTGAGGAAAAACCCACACAGCCTAAATCTAACTATGCGGTAGTAGGACTCTATTTTTACCCCAATAAAGTAGTGAAAGTAGCCAAAAGTATCAAGTGCGCAAAATTTCGCTAGCGAGCAAAATTTCGCCGATACGCAAAATTTTTCAGATACAAGCAATTTAGCAAGCGCGCGAGATTCTGCCAGCGCAGCAAGCTGCGCGGAGGCTTGTAATTCTTGCAAGCCAGTGCTTTGCAGCCGCTGCAAACGCGAAATCGCTAAGCAAAATTTCAAGCTTGGCTGCGTAGGATTTGGGCTTTTTGCGTTAAATATCACAGCAGGCGCGCTAAATTTTTTAGGGCGGTTAGGAAGCGTAGCGGATAAAAAAGCAAGCGAGATTAGAGCTAGACAAAAGGCGCCTGCGAATTAGCGCGGCTTTCAACGCTACTGAAATTTAGCGGTGCATAAAGCGAGCGGGTTTACACATTCAAGGCACCGCAAAATTTATGCGTTTTTAGCTAAAATGGCGGATTAGAATTAGCAAAATTTTAAAGGAGCGCTTTGAAAATTTTACTTGTCGAGGATGAAAAAGATCTAAATCAAATCATCGCAAAATGTCTGAAAAAGGACGGCTACAGCGTAGATTGCGCCTTTTGCGGCAAGGAAGCGCTAGAGTTTTTGGATGTCGCGAAATATGACGCTATCGTGCTTGATGCGATGATGCCTGTGATGGACGGCTTTGAGTTTTTGAAGGCGGCGCGGACGCGCGGACTGGGAACGCCGGTTTTATTTTTAACTGCGAGGGACGCCAAAGAAGATATCATCGCAGGGCTTGATCTGGGCGCAGACGATTATATGGTTAAGCCTTTTGATTTTCGTGAGCTTTTGGCGCGACTTCGCGCAATTATCAGGCGCAAAAACGCTACTGCGGATAACGAAATTATCATAGGGCAAGTGCGCCTAAATCTAAGCAAAAAATCGGTCGTCTGCGCGGGCGAGGTAGTGGAGGTGCTCCGTGAGCTACGTCGCCCGTAGCTGGTGGAGGGTGAGGCGGAGAAAGGGACGGCGCAGGGGAGCCCCCTGCGGCGTGGACGAACTCGGTGACGCGGTCGAGCCACTCTTCGCATGCGACGGGTCGAGCTTGGAGAAGGCGGCGAGAGCATTTGGGATTTTAGCGACGAAGCAAGCTCAAATGTTATCGATGTTTTAATCAAAAATATCCGCAAAAAGCTAGGCGAGCACGGCGATATAATAGAAACGAAGCGAGGGCTTGGCTATGTCGTGGCAAAATAGCGAGATTTGTATCAAAATTTCGGCGATTACGAAGCAGATTTTTGCCGCTACGGCGCTTTTCATATTAAAATTCGTGCGAAATTTTAAACAGAATTTTACGCATAATTTTGCGTGTTTAAAGAAAAGCCGCAAGAAAAATCCCACGCAAAATATCGAGTTAAACCGGGCTCTAAATTCTACTCAAAGCCGGGCGTCAAATTTTAAACGGAATTCCACGCAAAATCCAGCATCAAATTCCGCGCCGAATTTTTCTGTTACAAGCGCAACGCCTGATCTAGCGCAAAATTCTAATAGCGTCCTCGCGCAAAGTCAAGGACAAAATTTCGCGTCTAAAATCACAATACAAAATTTTACTCAAGCCTTATCTAGAATATTTGCAACCATTAAGGAGAATTTTAGCTCGCAGGCGCTACCTATCAGCCTACGCGTGACGCTTTATTACAGTGTATTTATTTTGGCACTTGCAGGCGCTATTATCGGCATTTGCGGCTATATTTTAGACGAAGTATCAGGAAGCTCCGTCAGCCAAAAAAAGCTTGCCCGCTTAGTGCAAAAAGCCGCGCGCGAGGGAAAATTTAAAAGCTTTGATGACGGTGTATTTTTCTACGAGCATGACGGACAAGGCGGCGTGATCGCAGGGTTTGTGCCTAAAGGTTTCGAGCCTGCGATGCCGCTCTCGCCTCAAGGCGCGCGCGAGGTGGAGCTTGATGACGACGAGTTTTTCTATTACGACGCGCAGATCAAAGGGCGCAGTGCATGGATACGCGGCGTCATCGCAGTTAGCGAGTTTGAGCTTGCGATGAAGCGCGTGATGCTAATCGCTCTTATCCTATCGCCGCTATTTCTGGTGCTCGTCATCTACGGCGGCTACGCGATCATAAAAAGAGCGTTTAAGCCCGTGCGCACTATGTCGCGTACAGCTAGCGAGATCGGAGCTAGCGGCGATTTTACGCGACGAATAGAATTACCGCGAGGCAAGGATGAGCTAAGCGCGCTCGTGGCTACGTTTAATGAAATGCTAGCATCGCTGCAAAGCGCGTTTGAGCGCGAGCGGCAGCTAAGCGCCGACCTTTCGCATGAGCTGCGTACGCCCGCTGCCGTCATACTGGCTCAAAGCGACTACGCCCTAGTCTACGAGCAAGACGCGAGCGAGGCAAAGGAGAGTTTCGCGGTCATCAACAATCAAGCGCGTAAAATTTCGGCGCTAATAGAGCAGATTTTAGAGCTTACCCGCTTGCAGCGCGGCGCGCGTTTGGCGCCCGTAAGCTTAAGTAAAATCGCAAGCGAGTGTGCGCAAGACTTTCAACTTTTGTGCGCACAAAAGGGGCTAAGTTTTAGCTCGCAGATAGCCGAGGGCGCGCGCGTAAACGGCGATGAGCTGCTTTTGATCAGGCTGATTAACAATCTTTTAAGCAATGCTTTAAAATTTACGCGCAGCAGCGTCGCTTTAGAGCTTTGCGTGAGCGCAGACGCGTGCGAACTTAGCATAAGCGACGATGGAGAGGGCATTGAGCCTGCTTTGCAAAATAAAATTTGGGACAAGCTCTATCAAATAGAGCGCTCCAGAAATCGTGAGCAAAATAGCGGCGCGGGACTAGGACTAGCCATCGCCTCACAAATCGCAAAAATCCATGGCGCGCAGATTTCACTACGTAGCAAAGTAGGACGCGGAAGCAAATTTAGCGTAAAGTTTAAGAAGGTTTAGGCGGTTTTGTGGGCTTGGTGGCATAAAGAAATGCTGGGCGGCGAAATTCTTAAAATTTTATCGCCTATTGTTACTTAAAATTTAACGACTAT
Source organism: uncultured Campylobacter sp. (assembly GCF_938045535.1). GTDB lineage: Bacteria > Campylobacterota > Campylobacteria > Campylobacterales > Campylobacteraceae > Campylobacter_B. The sequence continues at coordinate 3,384 of NZ_CALIMQ010000073.1, forward strand.
AGCCATAATAGGGGCGATGGTGTAATTTTAAAATTAGGCTGGCGTCGCCAATAATATCGGATGATTTTTGCGATAGTCGTGCGCTTTTAAATTTAAATGGGCCAAATTTTAAAATTTAGTTTTACCGCGAAATTCCGCGGCGAATTAATAAGGCAAGGCGCAGCATTTTACCCTTAGGCGAAGTGATAAGGCAAGCGCTTTAAAGCTTAAGTGGGCTGGCGCGGGTAATTTAAAAATTTTAAGGTATGCGGCAAAATAAGCCTTCGCTGAAATTTCACGGCGCAGTATTGCAGGATAAACCTTTGCTAAAATTCTAAGACGCCACATTCGGCTCTAGAGAACTTAAATTTAGGAGTATCTAGCGACCAAGTAAAATTTAAATACGGAGCAAAAAAGACGGACTGAGATTTAAGGTCGCCTACATAAGCTAAATTTTGTCTTTTTGCCCACCTCTCTCTTGTAGATTACGGCGATATAATCAAAGCCGTTTGCCTTACCTCGCCCCATGAGGCAGCCCCGCCGTTTATTAATATGACCCTACCGCGCTCGTCGGTCTCGTATTCGTACATTTCGTTGTCGTAGTGGGTGCTGTAGCCAAATTTTACGCGGATCTTGCACGGCGCAGTAGGTTAAATTTCACTAGCTCGCGACGAGTTACTTTTTTGCGCCATATTCGCCGCAAAACATCGCGCTTTAGCCGTGCGAAGCGCTATCAAAAAGTAAAATTTCCTCGCCCGTTGTTACGCATTTTATTGCGAACTTGCGAGGCATGAGCTCGTCCTCATAAGTCTGCGGCAATGGACTTTTCTAAATTTTTCGCCCTGCCTAGGATCGTAATCGCCTTGTGCTCGCATATATTTACGCACCTGTAGCAAAGCGTGCACTCATCGCCGAATTGCGCCTTTTTGCAAGCGAGCTTTATGTTTCGCATCGGGCAGGGTTTGACGCAAGCCCCGCAGCCGCTGCATCGCGATGGATCGAGGCTCGGCTTGCGCTTAGCAAAGGGGCTTTTATCCCAAATTTTCATCCAAAGCCGCTGTCCTAAAAACCCTGCGATACGACAAAGCGCGCTCAGCCCCTCTTGCGGCGGACGATTTGTGCTAAGCGCCTCCGCAACGCGTCTGACTTTAGCGTCCGCCTCTTTGATTATGCGCTCGTTTTTCGCTTGCGAGTAGCTGAAAATCGCCACGTCGAGGATGAACGCGGGCATTTTGATATGAGCGCCGCCCGTTATGTTTGCGCCGAATTGTTTTAAAATTCTAGCCGCGCACCCCGTCCCGTCGCCGCTGAAGATCTCCATCGTAGCGAGGATGAATACGTTTTTGCCGCTAAAGCTCGCGCCGTTTCGGTAGAGGAAGTCGCGCACGATACGCGGCAGGTCGCTAAAATAGACGGGATATGCCAAGATAACGTCATTGTGGTGCTTTAAAAGCTCATTGCAAGCCTTGCTCTCGATCGAGACGCAAACGCCGCCAAGATGAGCGATGAGCCTATCCACGCAGTGCTTCGTGTTGCCCGTAGCGCTAAAATAGATCGCTATCATGCCCGTCTCCCAAGC
>NZ_CALIMQ010000074.1 GCF_938045535.1 uncultured Campylobacter sp.
ATATAGCAGATCTCATAATTTATGAAATTCATAATGTTAAAGATGGGTTAGAAATATAAAATTTTAAAATATTACAAATTCTAAGGCTAAACTTTTATCAATAATTTTTATTATTTAATGAATATTTTAATTTATATGTGTATAATTATAAATAAATTTTATTAGAAAGGAATAAATATGAAAAAACTAACCACTACTTCGGGTAATCCTATCGCGGATAATCAAAACTCCCTTACCGCAGGCAGCCGCGGCGGTATAATGTTACAAGATTATCAGCTACTTGAAAAACTAGCTCATCAAAACAGAGAGCGCGCCGTTCACGCAAAAGGTAGCGCCGCATACGGAACATTAGAGATAACGCAGGATATCTCGCGATATACTAAAGCCAAAGTATTGCAAAAAGGCGAGAAAACAAGGCTGCTTTTGAGATTTTCTACCGTTGCCGGTGAAGCTGGAGCGGCTGATGCTGAGCGCGACGTAAGGGGCTTTGCGATTAAATTTTACACCAAAGAGGGCAACTGGGATTTGGTCGGAAACAACACTCCCGTCTTTTTTGTAAAAGACCCGTATAAATTCCCGGATTTTATCCACACGCAAAAGCGTGATCCCCGCACACACCTCCGTTCAAATGAGGCAGCATGGGACTTTTGGAGCTTAAGCCCTGAGAGTATGCATCAAGTAACCATCCTGATGAGTGACCGCGGTATTCCGGCAAGTTACCGTCATATGCACGGATTTGGTAGTCATACCTACAGCCTTATAAATGACAAGAATGAAAGATTTTGGGTTAAATTTCATTTCAAAACCCGCCAAGGCATTAAAAATTTAACCAACGCTCAGGCTTCACAGATCATTGCAAAAGATCGAGAGAGCAATCAACGCGACCTTTTTGAGAGTATAGAAAAGGGCGACTTTCCAAGCTGGGATTTTAAAATTCAAATAATGACTCTACAGCAGGCAAAAGAGGTCAAATTTAACCCCTTTGATCTAACCAAAACTTGGCCTCATAAGGAGTTCCCGCTCATCGACGTGGGCGTCATGACGCTAAACGAAAATCCGAAAAATTATTTCAATGAGGTTGAGCAGGCTGCATTTAGCCCGTCAAATATAGTGCCTGGTATCAGCTTTAGTCCCGATAAGATGCTGCAAGCAAGGATATTTAGCTACCCCGATGCTCAAAGATATCGTATCGGCACGCACTACGCGCAGCTAGATGTTAATCGTCCTGTAAGCGAGGTCAATACTTACGTCGTGGGCGGCGCGATGAATAAC
>NZ_CALIMQ010000075.1 GCF_938045535.1 uncultured Campylobacter sp.
TAAAATAAAATTTAGCCAAAAATTATCAGACATAGAAAATTTCTCAAATATTGTTATTAAAAATTGTGAAAGTGTTAATTCTAAATAACTCAATGAAAGGATAAAAAATGAGTGTAGAGCAAAAATTGTTTAACGAGATAGATAAAATCTGTAAAGCAACAGATTTATTGTAAACTTTACCACTTGGTGAAAAAGTAAAATTGCTAGAATTTAGGACACATTTGTGTGATATAAATGGTACCACAAAAGATGCGTTGGATATTGTGGTAAAAGCAGAAGATAACGACGATAAAATACGAACTTATTTTATAGAAATCAATGGTGCTTTGGCAAAAACAGCAACACAAAGTTCAACTGAAACATACGGAAACGCTGTTGCTTTTGGCATAACCAGTGCAATATTAGCCGATAACTGGGATAATCCTTTTGCTTGGTTTATGGCTCTTGTTACAGCTGGTGCATATCACTTGCTTGGTAAAGTTACAGCAATTTCGCTTGGAGATAAAGCAGAAAAAGAAGCAAAAATAGTGGCGACAAATTTGTATGATAGTTATATAAGTTTAGTTAAAAATAATAAAGATAGTAATTTGATTATTCAAACTGATAAATCTAAATTAGACACTTTTACAAAAGAAAATTTTGAAAATATTTTAACCAAACTTCCGTCAGATGCAAATTTAACAATAGCTCATAATGGTGGAGATTACACGATTGATATAAATATTTCCAAAAAAAAAAGAAATCGATATTAATTCTAGTGTAAATTTGAATGAAAAAAATAAAGAAAGTGAAAATTTAAAAATAAACTTAAAAGGTCCAAAATGAAAAAAATCGTATTTTTGATCCTGCTTTTCGCCGCCGTCGCGCTCGCGCTCTACGTCACTTCGCGCGTCAATCCGAGCCTTTTCGCCGAAATCAAAATCCTAGGCGCGCTGCTAAACGCCACGATCTTCGGCGTCGCGCTCATAGCCTTAGCGATCGGCGAAAAGGAGCTCGTGCGCTTTCCGTTTCTTACCGCCTCGCTACTGGCACTGTTTTCGGGGCTGGTAGAGGGCGTGCTGCTCTTCGAAAACCGCTACTACATCGCGATCACGGCGGCGGCGTTCGTCGCTTTCGTCTTTTATCTACAGATTAAGCACAAAAGATTTTCAAATAAAACTTATAAAAATTCTGCAGACGAAGGCTCTAAAGATTTAGATGAGAGCGCAAATTTAAAAGACGCGGATTTCGGCAGCGCAAAAGAGGCGCAGGAGCCGCAGAGCAAAAGCGGTGCAGCGGATGAAATTTTAAGCTTTAAAAGCGGCGGCGAAATTTCAAATTCTCAAAGCAAGGATGAAATTTTAGATTCTAGTGGCGACATCAGTGAAAATTTCGCGAGCGGCGCGGGTGAAAATTCCGCGCAAAATTTCAATCAGGATGGTGAAAATTCCGCGCCCGACGCAAGGCGCGATAGATGATCAAATCCGCGCTGATTGCGCTTGCGGTGATATTTTTGCTGCTTTTAAATTTAGCCAATCTTTTCGGCATGATAGGCATAAGCGGGCCGGTGTCTGCGATGATCTGGTTTGCGATCAGCTTCTGCGGGGTTTTTTATCTATACAAATTTTGCGGTGCAAAGCCAGTCGCGGCACGGATCGGGATCTTTGCCGTAGCCTTCATGGGCGGATTTTTCACGAGCGTTTTATACTACGGATTTTTTAATTCGCAAACTTTGGAATTTGCCTTTACATACGCCTTTTTCGCGGTGGCTTTTACGCTCGGCATCGGCGTGATTTTGTAGCGAGCTTTAAAATTTAGCGCCTACTTCAAATTTCACCGCCGAAGCTCAAAATAAACTCGCGCGATTTTGTAGAATTTCAAAATTTATCCGTGCGGGCTAAATTTACATCCTGATCTTGTAGGTTTTGTAGTTATCCTTCATCCTAAACGTCAGCAAATTTTGCAAAATTCCAAAGAGGATCATAAAGGTGATGAAGCTGCTGCCACCGTAGCTAAAAAACGGCAGCGGCACGCCCACGACGGGCGCGAAACCCACCACCATCGAGATATTGACGCCCGTGTAGATGAAAATGAGCGAGGCAAGCGCGCTCGTAAAGACCCGTATCAGATAATCGCTTTTAAAATCGTAGTTTAGGCTCAGCAGATGCAGTATCAGTAGCGCATACAGCGCGATCAGCGCGGCAGCCCCCACGAAGCCGAAGCGCTCGATCGTATAAGCGAAGATAAAATCGCTCGTCGCGATCGGTAGAAATTTAAAGTGCGTCTGCGTCGCTTCATCCTTATCCTTGCCGTAGATGCCGCCGTTTCCGATAGCTATGATCGCCTGCTTGACCTGGTAATTGGGCTCCTCGCTGATGAAATCGGCGATGCGCTTTTTTTGATAATCGTGCATGTTTTCGTACAAAATCGGCGAGCTGGCCACAAAAACGATGATCAGCGTAAGCCAGATTTTTTTATCCACGCCGATGATGAAAAGGATCGCAAATCCCGTCAAAAAAAGTATCGCGGCGGTGCCTAGATCGGGCTCTTTAGCGATCAAAACGAAAGGTAGAAGTATGTAAAAGCTAAGGCGCAAAAAATCCTTCAGCCCGTAGCCGTTTTTCGGCGGCGGATTTTTGTGTATCAGATACATCAGCATCAGGATAAACGCGGGTTTCATCACCTCGCTGGGCTGCAACGTAAAATGCACGAACGGAATCTCCAGCCAGCGCCTCGCTCCTAGCTTGCTAACGCCGAAAAAATCTACGCTGAGCAGCAATATGATGTTGGTCCAATAAAATATCGGGATCAGATATAAAAATTTGCGTATCGGAAAGAGAAAAAACAGCGTAAAAACGGCAAATCCTACGCCGAAATAAACCACCTGCTTCGAGGATAGTACGTCGTTTGCCTCGCTTATTAAAACGTATGAAAAAACCACTATCGGCACGATTAAAAAAGGTTGAATGAAATCAAAATATGCTAAAATCTTTTTGTCAATTTTAAACAACGCTTAATCCTATTAAAATTTTGACGTAAGAATAGCCAAAAAAGGTATAAATTTGGATAATCTAATAGCACAATGCAGCGAAAGGCTCGACGTTTTTTTAAGCTCGCAGCTTAGAATTTCGCGCAACCAAATATCAAGCTTAATCAAATCCGCGGCAGTCAGAGTGGACGGAGCCGTGCAAACTAAGCCCGGCTACAAGCTATCCGCGGGCGAGCTCGTGCACATCGACTACCCCGCGCCCGCGCCGCAGCAAATAATCGAGCAGCAGCTAAACTTCGACGTTGAAATTTTATACGAGGATGAGGATCTGCTCGTGGTAAATAAGCCCGCGGGGCTTACCGTCCACCCCGCCGCAAGCGTCAAAGAACCCACGCTCGTGGACTGGCTCAAGTCTCGCGGCTATCTGCTTTCCACGCTCGGCGGCGAGCTTCGCGCGGGCATCGTGCACCGCCTGGATAAACTCACCAGCGGCGCCCTGCTCGTCGCCAAAAACAACGCCGCGCACGCCACGCTCTCGGCGCAGCTAAGCGATAAAAGCATGGGGCGGATATACCTCGCGCTAATCGACCTGCCGCTGAAAGAGCCTTGCGTGATCGAGCGCCCGATCGCTCGCAACCCCGCAAATCGCCTAAAAATGGGGATTGTGCCCGGCGGGCGCAGCGCAAAGAGCGCGTTTTATGAAATTCTTAGCGGCGCGGAACTAACGGAGCTTCAAAACTCCGCCCAGAAGTGCGATGAAATTTTAGGCGCGGACGATGGCGCGGCTGCGGGCAAGAGCGCAGGGGCGGATAAAATTTCAGCCGCCGATAAAATTTTAGCTGCGAACACAGGCGCAAGTAGAATTTCGGCTAAGGACAAAATTTCGGGCGACACTACGGATAAAATTTCAACGGGTGATGCGGGTAAAATTTCGGCTACCGATAAAATTTCAGACGCGACTACGGGTGCGGGCAAAATTTCGGCCGTGTCCACAGGCGGGGATAAAATTTTAAGCGCTAGCAGTGGTGCAGATACGAGTAAAATTTTAGCGACCGACGTAAGCGCTCGCGGGAATGAAATTTTAAATGCAGACCCAACTGCGAGCGCAGATAAAATTTCGACTACCGACGCAAGCGCGAGCAAGAACGCGGGCATGGATAAAATTTTAAACGACTACGCAGGCGCGGATAACGCGGACGAAATTTCAAATAATTGCATGCGGAGTGCGGATAAAATTTCAATCCAAAGCGCAGATAAAATTCCAAGCAGCCGCGCAGACAACGCAGATAAAATTTTAACCGCCAAAATGAGTGCGGATCAAACCAGAGCCGCCCGTCTCGCCGAGAATAAATTTTTAAATTTTAAAAATCCCGCTCAAAACCAAAACCTGCCGCCGATAAACCTAAAGAGCTTTAATCTCGTCGCGGCAAAGCTCTTCACGGGCCGCACGCATCAGATCCGCGTGCATTTAAGCTCGATAAATCGGCACATTTTGGGCGATCATTTATACGGATTTAAGAGCGAAAACGCTAAAATTAGCAGGATTTTGCTCCATGCCTATTTGCTCTATTTCATCCATCCGCGAAGTGGCAAAGAGGTGAAAATATGCGCGGGCTTGCCGAGCGAATTTCTAAATTTTACGACAAATCAAAAGGTAAAGGATGAAATTTATGAAAAAATTTTACCAACTAACGTTGAGCGCTACTTTAGCGATACTAGCGGGTGGCTGCGCTATGTCTAGCGCGCCTAGCGCAAGCGACGAAAGCCTGCCGCGCGTGGAGGGCATCAGGACGATCACGAGCGACAATGAGATCGGCCTTGAGTGGCCTAGATACGACAGCAATACCGCCGTACTGGGCTTTGTCGTTTACAGAGCGCCTGCAAGCGGCGGCGAAGCCAAAAAGATCGCCACTATCGCAGATCCATACTCCACCCACTACGTAGATACGAGGCTGCAGCCGGGCACTTCGTATAAATACACGGTGCGCACATACGGAGCCAAGGGCGTTTCGGCTCCTTCTCCCGTCGCTATCGCAAGCACGGCGAAGATGTTAGAGTCCGTGCCGTTTGCGCAGGCGATCTACGGGCTTCCGGGCCGCGTTAAGATCATCTGGCGCCCGCATCCGGATCTTCGCGTAAGCTCCTATCTAATCGAGCGCCGTCCTAAGGGAGGAGAGTCATGGAGCACGATTAAAGAGGTTCGCGGCAGACTTAGTGCTGAATATATCGACAATATCGATTATGGCGAAGGATACGAATACCGCATTACCGTCAAAACCGAAAACGGAGAGCTGTCCAAGCCTAGTGCAGTCATTGCCGCAGCGCAGGCAGAATAAAGTTTGCCAAATTTCATAACCCAAAGCGTGAGCCTGCCGCCGCTGCCGGCTAGATTCGGCGAAGTCGAATTTTTAGAAACGGCGCGCGGCAGAAATTTAACGCTCGTGCGAACCAAAAGCTTTGATAGCGAGTTTTTTATCACCCTAAAGCCCGGCGGCGGCAAAGTGATAGTAAAGGGCGAAAAGATCACCAAGCCCGCCAAAATCGGTCATCTGCAGCGAGCGCTCGAAATTTTTAAAGAGCGCTTCTGCGGACGGATCATCTCGCAGGCGTTTGCCTACAAAGACAGCTCGCTTACTGAAAAAACGCCGCTGATTTTGGACGAGAATGAAATTTTATCCCTCGTAAAAAGCTCTAAATTTAATAAAATTTTCATCGAGATCGGCTTCGGCTCGGGCAGACATCTGCTTCATCAAGCGCGCTCAAATCAAGACGCACTACTAATCGGCATTGAAATTTACAAGCCAGCAATCGAGCAGGTCGCAAAGCTAGCGATCCGCGAGGGGCTGCAAAACATCGCTCTCATAGCCACCGACGCGCGGGTTTTGCTGAGCCTGCTTCCCGCGGGCTGCCTGCAGCGCGTATTTTTGCACTTCCCCGTGCCGTGGGACGACGCGCCGCACCGCCGCGTCATAAGCGACGAGTTCGCCTCACAGATCGCACGCACGCTCGGGCGCGGCGGCCGCTTCGAGCTTCGCACCGACAGCGAGGAGTACTTCCTCTACGCGATGCAAAAGCTCTCGCCCTACGTTCAGCGCAAAGCGGGCAAAATTTCGCACTTCAAAAACCGCGATGCCGCCGTAGCGAGCAAATACGAGGATAGATGGCGCAAAATGGACAAAGACATCTACGATCTGATCTATGAGAACAAAACCGCGAGCCTGGGCGAGCCGCAGCAATTTGAGATGGAATTTTTAAAATTTGACGCGGCGGCAATCGCGCGAAATTTTAAAAATTCTACCTTCAAAGGCGAGGATTTTTTCGTGCATTTTGAGGAAATTTTTTACTTTGACGCGCAGAAAAGCTTGGATGCGGACGGAGCTTGCGCGGCGGACGGCGTAAATTTAAGCGGCGCGGGCGAAGTCATGAACGACGAGGCTATAAATTTAGATGCGACGCGCGGCAAAAATTTAACCGAGCGCGCAGGTACGGATGAAATTTCGGCAAATGACTGCAAAATTTTAGCTACGACAGCGGGCGATAAAATTTTAGCTTGCGCGAATGCTACGCAAATTCTAAAAAAAGCGAGCGCCGCGCCAAATACAAACCGCACGAATGAAACTGGCGCAAAAGAGAGTGTAAATTTAAATCAAAATTGTTTGGGCTCAAACTACGTAAATTTAACGAGCGACGTTCCCATCGCGGTAAGCGCTAAATTTAGCCGCGCCGCCTCTGGTGAAAAGCGCGCTTTAGCCTGCGAGCAGATCGTAACAAAGCAAGGCACGCAGATAAACAGCGCAGCCGCCGCAAGCGATGCACTAAACGCAAATATCCCGCTCGCAACTATCGACGCAAGCAACGCGCTAAATTCTAGCGGCACGGATGGCGTGCTCGCAACTATCGACGCGATGGGCACAGGCAATACACCCACAACGATCGGCGCAATAGATGCGAGCAATGCACCGAATGCGACCCGCGCAGACGGAGCAAACGCTACGCAAATTCTAAAAAAAGCGAGCGCCGTACCTTGTAAAAAGGGATCGCAAGCCGAACGGCAAAGCAAGCCGAGCTTCACCAAGCAGCAAGATAAACAGCAAAGCGAACCAAGCTACGCCGAGCAGCAACAGCAAAGCAAGCCGTGCGCTGCCGAGCCGCAGGACGTGCTAATCCTGCTTTCGCTCGGGGCATTCGACTTTCCGCAGCAGTGTTTCATCCGCGCAAACGCAAGCGGCACGCGCTACTTCATCCGCCGCCCGCTTCCTACGCGCGAAAACCACGCGGCACATCAAAAAATTTCGGAGATATTTTCACAATGGCAGAGATAACGGACGATTACAACATCATCACCGCAGCGGGCCTCACGCTAGGCTACGAAAAGGCGGGCGCGGTCATCCAAGACGCTAGCTTCGGCATCGGCGCGAAGGACTTCGTCATCATCACGGGCAAGAGCGGCAGCGGCAAATCCACGCTGCTTAAGTCCTTCTACGGCGGCATCGACATCATCGGCGGCGAACTGAACGTCTGCCTGTGCGATCTAAAGGGCATCACAAACTCCGATCTGCGCACCCTGCGCCAGCGCATCGGCATTATTTTTCAAAACTACCGCCTGATCAACGAATGGACGATCGAGCGCAACATAATGCTTCCGTTAATGATAATGGGCTACAATCAGCAGGTCTGTCAAGACCAAGCCAAAAAGCTACTGCGCCACGTCGAGCTCGGGCACAAGATGGGCAAGTATCCGCTCGAGCTTAGCGGCGGCGAGCAGCAGCGCGTGGCTTTGGCACGTGCGATGGCGCATAATCCGCGCCTGCTGCTGTGCGACGAGCCAACGGGAAATTTGGACGACTACTCCAGCGCCATTATTTGGAATTTGTTGCGCTCGGCGTGCGAGTCGTGGAACGCCTGCGTCGTCATCGTGACGCACAAAATGCCCGCTACGCTGCGTTTTAGGCACCGACATTTTGAGATTAAGGACGCTAAAGTAAATGAAATCGATTAAAACCCATTTCGGCGTGATCTTTTCGCTCGTCGCGCTGCTTTTTTCAGTGCAGTTTGGAATTTTTATGAGTAACCTAACCAAAAGCTACGAGCGCTCGATCCAAAACGAATATAACATCGTGCTAGTCTCCAAAACCTCGCTCAGCCTGCAAGACGCGCAAAAAGCGGTACCGAAAATCAGCTCGCTTAGCGAAATTTCGACCGCGGGCATCACCGAGCGACTGAAGGGTAAAATTTCACAAAACGCCTTTGCCGAGCTGAGTAAAAATTTGCCTAAATTTTATAGCGTCAAGCTCGAAAGCTTCCCCGACGCTGCGCAGCTTGCCAAGATCGAGCAGGATCTAAAATCTATAGGCTCGCTCACGCGGGTTGAAATTTTTAAAAAGACCCACGATGAAATTTTTAAAATTTTACTGCTTATCAAAAGCCTCGTTTACGGCTTTGCGTTTCTCATCGTGCTTTTAGGCGTGATGTTAATTCACCGTCAGATGCGTATTTGGGTTTACGAACACAAAGAGCGCATCGAGATCATGGAACTTTTCGGCGCGTCGTTTCTGATAAAAAGCGGCAAGCTCTACCGAATGGCGATAATAGACTCCTTCATCGCCACACTGATCGTGACCTGCTTCTACATAGCGCTTCCCTCTTGGGAGGTGTTTTCGACCACGCTTAAGGGCATCGGCGATCTACGCACCGCCATAGTGCTGCCTTACGATGCGCTGATTCTTTTGGGTGTCGCCTTGGCGCTATCTATCATCGCAGTTAGCTTTGTGATGCTGCAAATCGGAAATAAACGAGCATGAAAAGGGCTTTTTTAGCACCGCTTCTTGCGCTGGGGCTCGCCGCGGCTCTTACTTATGCCGCGCCCGCAAAGGGACAAAGCACGAAAGATAAGATTGCCAAAGCGGGTCAAGAGCTAAAAAGCTCGCAAAAGGAGGGGATGCAACTCTCGCAAAAGATCGACGAGATCGCAGGCCAAATCGTAAAGGAGCAGGAGGGCTTTAAAAAGCGCGAAGGCGAGATCAAGCAGCTAAGCGACGCGATAGAAGGCCTAAAGGATCAATACGCCGCCGAAGCGCAGGAACTTGAAAAGCTCAATAGCCAAAACGTCACGCTTCTTAGCGTGCAAAACGATCTGGAGAGCAAGATCATAAGTGTGATCTCGCAAGAGCTATCGTTTGATCTCATCACCGACGTAAATTCCACCACCACGCCCGATTCTATCATGGCTAGCGAAATTTTAGAGGGGCTCGGCGTCGTTATGAACGACGAGCTGAAGGGGCTGATCAAAGACTACGAAAATAATCAAAATTTTATCAACGAGCAGAACAAAAAGATCAAATCGATCCAGGCGAGCATGGCGGGCTATGACAAGAAAAAAACCGATCTTGACGCCAAGCAAACCACCCAAAAAGAGAAGCTCGCGCAGATGAAAAAGGACAAAGAGTACTACATCGCGAGACTGGAGAAGATAAACGACGAGCAAGACGCCATATCCAAGACCCTGCAGGAGCTTAAGATCATCGACGACGCCGAAGAGAAAGCCAAAGCGCAGAAGGAGGAAGCGGCGCGCCAAGCAAAGCTTGAAGCGCAGAAGCAAAAGGAGCGCCAGGCACGCGAAAAAGAGTACGCCAAAGCAAAAGCGGCTGCCAAAAAGGCGGGTAAGCCCGAGCCTGCGCCTCCTAGTGAGCCCGAGCCAGAAGTGAGCGAGCCCGCGGATGAGCGCGTAAGCAAGATCAACCAAAAGGTCAAGCAGTACGGCTCTAGCTATCAGTCCTCGCGCGTTAAAAAATACAGCGGAGCCAAAACCGCGGCGCCTTTAAACGGCGCGTATTTGAAGCGAAAATTCGGCAATTACAACGATCCCGTGTATAACATCAAGCTTTTCAACGAAAATATCGTGCTAGGCTCAAACAGCGGCGACACGCAGGTTAAAGCGGTGCTGCCGGGTAAAGTAGTCTTTGCTAAAGAAACCGCCGTGCTCGATAAGGTCGTGATCCTAGAGCATAGCGGCGGCATCCACACGATCTACGCGCATCTAAATCAGATCCCGCCTACCGTGCGCGTCGGCTCCAACGTCAAAAAGGGCTACATCATCGGGCGCATCGGCTCAGATCTGACCTTTGAGGTGACGCAGCAGAACTACCACATCAACCCGCTCGATCTCATCAGCCTGAGGTGAGCCGTGGGCGATGAAAATTCTAAATTTAGCGGATCTTGCGAGGACGCCGAAAGTTTAAATTTAAGCGAGCAAAGCTCGAACTGCGAGTTAAATTTGAGCGATGAAAATTCTGCGGCGACGTTAAATTTAAACAGTCAAAGCTCTGCCGCCATAGATATTGCCTCTACGTCAAATTTAGATAGCGAGAATTCCGCCACGGGAGCCGCTGCATTAAATTTTAAAAATAAGAATTCCGCGACGGCGGACGCCGTAGCGGCATCAAAAACGGCGGATGCTGCGGAAATAGAGGCCGCTATGAGCGCCGTAGAAGCAAAAATGACAAAAACAGCGCAAAACGATATTGAGATTACAAGAGTAGCGGAGGAAATAATGACAACAGAAATGGCGGCAGCAAAAGAAGCAGAAGCGGCGAGACCGCAAATCCAAGAGCTCACCAATTTTCTTAGCGAATACACCGCCAAGATGCTTAGTATCGGCACTTACACCGCGCGTATAGAGCACTGCGTGCGCAGGATAGCGGACGCTTACGACTATGAGGCGAGCCTGATGATCTTCGTGCGCCACTTCATCATCAGCGTGATGGACCCCGCGGACAACTCCATCCGCCGCACCTACGTCAAAACGGGCGCTGCGGCGCAGATCAGCTTCGATCTGATCTCGGAGCTAAGTGCGCTTAGCTGGGAAATTTACGACGAGAAAATCCCTCTTGCGCGCGCCAGAGCCGCATTTGCCGAAATTTTGGCCTCGCAAAAGAAAAGCTTTGCCAAAACCCTCGTTCTGCTCAGCGTCGCAAACACCGCATTCTGCGAGCTTTTCGGCGGCGATGGCGGCGCGATGGCGCTCGTTTTTGCGGCTACGGCTTTTGGAATTTGCGCCCGCTATCTATTTAGCAAGCTTAAAATCAATCTAAAAATCCAATACATCGCGGTTTCGTTCGCAGTCTCATTCATCGTCTCGCTAGGCGCTCGCTACGGACTTAGCGCCACGCCCGACATCGCCGTGGGATCGAGCATATTGTTTTTGATCCCGGGCGTCTGGCTGATCAACTCGGTATTTGACATCCTAAACGAAAATATGCTCGTAGGCATCAGCAGAGGGCTGAACACGGGGCTTTTGATCATCTGCATCGCGATCGGGCTCTTTCTGACGCTTAGCATCTCAAATTTGGGGCTCGTAAATGTTTGATCTCGCGCTTTTGGTATTTAAGGATGCTTGCTTTGCCGCTGCGGCGGGGCTGGGGTTTGCGTATGCGTGCATGCCGCCTAAAAAGACGCTTATTTTCTCGGCGCTGCTTGCGGCGGTTGCGCATTCGTGCAGGTTTTTGCTGATTCAAAGCCAAATTTTTTCGATCGCCGCCGCGACGCTTTTTGCGTCGTTTCTGATCGGCGTTTTAGGGATGCTCTGCGCCAAGCGCCTCAAGGTGCCCGCAGAGATCATCGCCTTTCCCGCGCTGCTTCCGATGATCCCGGGCATCTACGCCTATAAGGCGGTCTTGGCGCTGTTTTCTTATATCAAAGCCGCAGGCGCGCAGCAGAAGCTCGCTCATCTCATCTCGTTTTTCGACAACGCCCTCGCCACGGTCTCGATCTCGCTGGCGCTCGGCACGGGCGTCTCGATAACGCTGCTAATTTTCTACGAGCAGTCCTTGATGATCACTCGCGGCGCAAGAGGCAAATAGCGCTAAGCAAGAAATTCTAAGCAGGCGCGGCGGGTAAATTTTATAAATTCTATTTTATTGCTCTCGTTTTATCTCTTTGGTTTTTTCATCGTAATAATATCCTTGCTCCACACCCAGCAAATTATCTTTTATATCGTATTTATATGTATAATTTTCATCAAATATTATTTCTAAATCTTTTTTTTCTTTTACTTTTTCATATAAATCAATGTTATTTGTAATTAATGTAAACTT
>NZ_CALIMQ010000076.1 GCF_938045535.1 uncultured Campylobacter sp.
TTTTGGGTGTTTTCTTAGTATTCCTTCGGCTATTTGTACCAAATAATCGAGTCCTCCTGCTACTTGCATAGCCGTAATAGCGGCGATAACAGACATAATGATTAAAATGACGTCCCATGGTATACTGCCCGCTTTTAGACCAAGCCCCAACGTAAGAATGACGACGCCAAGACCGCCTGCATAGCCTATAGCCATACCACCTAGTCTAACACCCAAAAATATCGCACCGAAGAGTACGATCAATTGCAATATCAATGAAATGTCCATTGCAAAACTCCTTATAAAGTAATTTTTTTAACGGCGCGCAGAATTCTAAAGATTTCAGCAGGTAAAATCCGAATTATCTTTATAATTCAGTGGTCGGAATTCTATGCGGAATTTTATCTTAAAATTTCGCAAGCGGAATTTTACTCCACGGAAGCTAAATCTAACTTGATGAAATTCTGCATCTACGGAATTCTGCACGATAAATCTTATCTATTTAGAATTCTACTTTGCGGAATTTCGCCTATTAAATTAACCGACGAAATTCCGCGCCGCACCTAGTTTGAAACTATTTTTTGCTCATATGTGGGTTGAGCATAGATTTAGGCTCTAGGATCTTATCGATCTCCTCTTTTTTCAAATATCCGCGCTCTAAGCAGATTTCGCCGACAGATTTTCCTGTTTGCAACGCCTCTTTGGCGATACTTGCGGATTTTTCGTAACCGATGTATGGGTTGAACGCTGTAACGATACCGACGGAATTTAGCACCGATTTTAGGCAAGCTTCAGGGTTTGCTTTTAGATGTTTGATAGCTTTTTCAGCTAGTGTATTCATCGCATTTTCCAAAAGCACGATCGAGTTAAATAGCGCATATGCGATGCCAGGCTCAAACGCATTAAGCTCGAATTCTCCGCGCTCGGAGCAAAGCATAATCGTAACGTCGTTGCCGATAACCTCGTAGCAAGCCTCGCCTACGACCTCAGCGATGACCGGATTTACTTTACCCGGCATGATGGAGCTGCCCGGTTGCATCTTAGGAAGCTCGATTTCGCCCAGGCCGCATCTAGGACCGGAGTTCATAAGACGTAGGTCGTTTGCGATTTTGCTTAGGCGGACGGCTGCTGTTTTTAACGCGCCGCTAACGTGGACGAAGTCTGCGGTGTCTTGCGTAGCGGCGATGAAATCCTCTGCAGCTTTAAATTTAACGCCGGTGATTTCACCCAGTTTTTTCTCGACTACGTTTTTGTAATCAGGGTGGCAGTTGATGCCCGTACCAATCGCCGTAGCGCCCATATTTAAGTAAGTCATCGACTCTCTAGCAGCTTTGATAAGTGCGATATCGGTTTTGATGTAGGTAGCAAAAGCGTTGAAAGTGTTTCCAAGAGTGGTAGGAACGGCGTCCTCAAGCTCCGTCCTTCCCATTTTGATGACATCTTTGTATTCTTTGGCTTTAACTTCAAGCTCTTTTTTCAAATTTTCCATAGCTTTTAGTAGATCGGTTAGCTTGGCGTAAGCGGCGACTTTGATCGAGCTAGGATAGGTATCGTTGGTGCTTTGACCTAAATTTGTGTGGTCGTTTGGATGGAGGTATTGGTATTCGCCCTTTTTGTGTCCCATGCTCTCCAAAGCTATGTTAGTAATGACCTCGTTGGTATTCATATTCGTCGAAGTTCCGGCGCCGCCTTGGATCATATCGACTACGAATTGATCTCTGAACTCTCCTGCGATGAGCCTGTCGCAAGCTTTTGCAATCGCATCGGCTTTTTGTGCGTCTAGGACTCCGACCTCTTTATTGGCTAGCGCAGCTGCTTTTTTGATTTGTGCAAATGCCTTGATAAAAAATGGATAGTCTTTGAGCGCTCGTCCGCTTAGATGGAAGTTCTCTAGTGCCCTAAATGTCTGCACACCGTAGTAAAAATCGTCGGAAATTTCTAATTCTCCGATGAAATCGTGTTCTTTTCTGGTCTTTGCCATAATAAGTCCTTTCGTTGAAATTGTTAATGGAATTTTAAAGCTTTTAGTATTAAAAGCAGCTTAAAACGTAACGAAAAATTAAAATTTAGAAATTAGTATGATTGTTTAAGGCTTTAAATAGAATTTTACTTAAAAAATATTTTGGAATTCGCTACTAAGGCATAATTGCACTTTAATAGAAATATCGTATTGCACGCAGATTATGAAAGTGAAATTATAAAAATTCTTGTTTAGCTTAAATTATAATTTGAAAAATTTGAACTTAAAGGCGATAAAATGGAATTTTTTATTGTATTTGTATTTACTAGCGCGGAGCTATTTTTTGCGTTTTATAAAATAAATATATAGGAGCGAGATTATAATGACGATGGCGAACAGAGCGATCGTAATTAGATGCAGATCTTGCTTGATTAACTCCTCGTTTTCGCCGATGAAATATCCTAAGCTCATCAGTATTAATGTCCAAATCGCAGCTCCAAGCCCAGTAAATAGCACGAAGCGCGCGACATTCATCTTTGCAAGGCCCGCAGGAAGGCTGATGTATTGACGAATGCCTGGAATTAGGCGGCAGTTAAACGTTGAAATTTCGCCATGACGGTTAAAAAACGCTTCGAATTTTGCAAATTTCTCCTCGGTGATGCCTACGTATTTGCCGTATTTAACGATAATCTTACGTCCAAAAAAGTAGCATAGATAGTAATTAAACAGCGCGCCGGTGATGCTGCCGCCAAGCCCACAAACAAATGCCGCAATAAAGCTCATCTGCGATTTTGAGGCCAGATAGCCCGCAGGGATCATCACTACTTCACTTGGGAAAGGAAAGAAGCTGCTTTCTAAAAACATCATCACAAAAATGCCAAGGTATCCCCAACCTGCGACAAATTCTACGATAAAATTTACGATATTAGAAAGCATTTGAATTCCTTGATTTAATATGTAAAAACCAGCTGAGCTTAAAATTTCGCGAAATTTAGCATCGGCAGAGCAAATAAGTTTGGAATTTAACAATCCGGCGATACAAGAGCGAGCTTAATTTTACAAAATTTAGCGCATATAAAACAAAGGCGCGGGCTAAAATTTATCCCTGCAAGTTGCGCCGCAGCGAACTTGCATATAAATTTAATAGCCTCGCGCCTTAAAATTAAAACTATTTTGCGTATTCGATGTTTAGTTTGCCGAATAGCTCATTAGCCTTGTCATCGATTTTTTTGTTTACTTTGCTTGGAAGTAGCTGATTTTTGATGAGATCTTTTACCTTTTCAAACGGCATAGTCTCAGCCTTTTTGCTGCTTTCTTTGTAGATTACATGATATCCGAATTGTGTCTTTACCGGCGTTTTGCTCATCTCACCATCTTTTAGCGCAAACGCTGCTTTTTCAAACTCCGGCACCATCATCCCTTTGCCAAAAGAGCCCAAATCGCCACCGTTTTCTTTCGCACTTGGATCGATTGAAATTTCTTTGGCTAGCTTATTAAATTCCTCTTTTAAATTCTCTTTTTTGACTTTTGATAGCTTCGCAATCGCGTTTTTAGCAGCCTTTTCGTCTGCTACTAAGATATGACTTGCGGTAACGGAATCTGGTTGCATGAAATTCTGTTTATTTTCATCGTAAATTTTTTTAGCTTCCTCGTCGCTGATGCTTACGTCTTTAGCCTGTTCGCGTTGCCATAGATTAAATGCGATGCCATCTTTAGCAAGCTCTAGCTGATGTTTATATTCGTCGCTGTTTTCAACGCCTGATTTTTTCGCCTCTGCGATTAGAAGTTTGTATTTGATTAGATCGTCGATTAGTTTTTTCTTCTCATCGGCGGTCGGTTCCTGTCCGCCGTGCTGCATACCTTGAGCCAAAAACGGTGCAACATCCTCATCCGTAATAGTGATATTTGCGTCTTTTGCAGTAGCCAAAACGCCTGCATTAAGCGAAGATATAGCCATAGCGGCAACAAAGCTGAAAGATAAAATTCTTTTCATTATTTTTCCTTTATTCGGTAAATTTCGCGCAATTATAAAAAAAGATAGTAAACAAAATAGCGAATGTCAGCAAATTCGGCGCGAATCCTGCGCCGAATTTTAAAAAGAGGAGGAGTTAAAACGATGGAATGATTGCGCCTTTATATTGCGTCTCGATAAATTTTTTCACTTTCTCGCTTTGAATCGCTTTATCTAGCGCCTTGATTTTAGGGCTGTTTTCGTTGCCTTCTTTAACGCTGATGACATTTGTGTAAGGGTTGCCCTCAGCCTTTTCTAAAAATAGCGAATCCTTGATTGGGTTTAAATTTGCGTTAAAGGCAAAATTTGAGTTGATGACTGCAATATCGACATCGCCCAGGGTGCGTGGAAGCGCGGCGCCTTCAAGCTCTAAAATTTCTAAATTTTTAGGATTTTCCCAATGGTCAATATAATCAGTTACAACTCCAATTAATGCAATTTTTTTATTATCTATGCAAATAATATCTGTATTTCCAAGTTTTTCATCGTTTTGATCTACTTCGATGAGCCCCGCGGCTACGAGCAGATCAAGTGCGCGGCTTTCGTTAGTCGGATCGTTCGGCACGGCAACTTTGGCACCGTTTTTAAGATCTTTTAAATTTTTAATCTTATGACTGTAGATGCCCATCGGCTCTAGGTGCACGCCCACGGTCGCTTTTAACTTCGTGCCTTTATTAGCGTTAAATTCCTCCATATACGGCACGTGCTGGAAAAATCCCGCATCCACGTCGCCGCTATCGGTAGCGAGGTTCGGGGTTACGTAGTCGTTGAAAACTTTTACTTCAAGATCGTAGCCTTGGGCTTTTAGATCGGGCTTGATCTGCTCTAAAATTTCGGCATGCGGTATCGGAGTAGCGGCGACTACGATTTTTTCGGCAAGAGCGAAGCTGACGACGCTAGCGCTAAGAAGCGAAGCGAGAAGAAATTTCTTCATATTTAATCCTTTTGGTTAAAATTTCGCGGTATTATAGCAGGTAGAATTTTTAATGTCAAGTGCTTTTATATGATTTTTTAAAATTTTATCTAAAATATTCTAAAATTCGATATTTCTATATATATTTAAATACTACATTTTATTGTATAATGCAGAATTGGCACGCTTTAATGAGCGCTTTACAAAAATTCCGCTAAAATCGCAAAATTTAAAATTTTAAAAAAAGGCTGAAAATGGCAGATTTTTACGACGCGAAAGCCGTAGAGGAGAGTTTTTATAAAATTTGGGAGCAGCGCGGTTATTTCGAGATCGACGGCAATAAAGATATCCAGCAAAAAGGCAAAAACTTTTGCATTATGATGCCCCCTCCAAACGTCACCGGAGTGCTTCATATCGGGCATTCGCTCACTTTTACCTTGCAAGATATCATGACGCGATACAAGCGAATGGACGGCTACCGCACGCTTTGGCAGCCGGGGTTAGACCACGCAGGCATCGCGACGCAAAACGTCGTCGAGCGCGAGCTTTTGACGCAAGGGATCAAAAAAGAAGAGATAGGGCGTGAGGAGTTTTTAAAGCACGTTTGGCGCTGGAAGGAGCAAAGCGGCGGGCAGATCGTAAAGCAGATGAAGCGTCTTGGCGTCACGCCTGCATGGAGCAGACAGCGCTTTACGATGGACGAAGGGCTTAAAAACGCCGTGCGCAAAGCCTTCGTAAACCTATACGACGCGGGGCTCATTGTGCGCGGAAACTACATGGTAAACTGGTGCACGCACGACGGCGCGCTAAGCGACGTGGAGGTAGAGCATAAGGAAAACAAGGGCAAGCTCTATCATTTGCGTTATTACTTTGCGGGCGAGCAAAATTCAAACTCTTGCAAAGATTCGCGCGAGACGAGCCGCAACTACATTGTTGTCGCTACGACGCGCCCCGAAACCTACTTCGGCGATACCGCTGTAATGGTAAATCCCGCGGACGAACGCTATAAAAATTTGATCGGCAAAAAAGTCGTGCTGCCGCTAATCGGCCGCGAGATAGAGATCATCGCCGACGAATACGTCGATATGAGCTTCGGAACGGGCGCGGTTAAGGTCACGCCTGCGCACGATACCAACGACTACGAGGTCGGCAAGCGCCATGAGCTGGAGTTTATCACGGTATTTGACGAAAAAGGAATTTTAAACGAGCAGTGCGGTAAATTTAGAGGCTTAGAGCGACTTGCCGCGCGCGATCAGATCGTAGCGGAGCTTGAGCGGCTGGGTTTTATCGAAAAAATCGAGGATTACGAAAATCAAGTCGGCTACTGCTACCGCTGCAAAAACGTCGTCGAGCCGTACATTTCGCAGCAGTGGTTCGTGCGCGCGGATATCGCAAAAGAGGCGATCTCTAAGGTAAATTCCGGCGCGGCGGAATTTTTCCCGAAACACTGGATCAATAGCTTCAACGCCTGGATGCGCGAGCTGAAGGACTGGTGTATCAGCCGCCAGCTCTGGTGGGGGCATAGAATTCCCGTGTTTTACTGCGACTGCGGCCATCAGTGGGCAGATGAGCGCGAGAGCCCCGATGTTTGCCCAAAATGCGGCGGCAAAAATTTTACTCAAGATCCCGACGTGCTCGATACGTGGTTTTCAAGCGGTCTTTGGCCGATCAGCACGCTTGGCTGGGGCAACGGCGAGGCTCTGAAAAACGAGAAGTGGTTTGAGGAGGATTTGAGCGAATTTTATCCGAATACCATGCTGATTACGGGCTTTGACATTTTGTTTTTCTGGGTCGCGCGCATGATGTTTCAGTGCCAAAACGCCATGGGCGAGCTGCCGTTTCGCGACATCTACCTGCACGCCTTAGTTAAGGACAAAGACGGCAAAAAGATGAGCAAATCGAGCAAAAACGTAGTCGATCCGCTGCTAAAAATAGACGAATTTAGCGCCGATATTTTGCGCTTTACGCTTACGATTTTGTGCGTGCAGGGCCGCGATCTGCGCCTTAGCGACGATAAGCTTTTGATATATCGAAATTTTACGAATAAACTTTATAACGCGAGCAAATTTTTGCTTTTAAACGCTTCTAAATTCGACGATTTGGACGCGGCGCGGGTCAAAACGAGCCTCGGTAAATATATGCTTTCGCGCTTTAACTGCTGCGTGAGCGCGGTGCGGGAAAATTTAGACGAATACCGCTTCAACGACGCTGCGACCGAGCTTTATAAGTTTTTTTGGGACGAGTTTTGCGACTGGGGCATCGAGCTTAGTAAGGCGGACAAGGCCGCGATCGGCGAGCTAGGGATGATTTTTAAAGAAGCGATGAAGCTACTGAGCCCATTTATGCCGTTTCTAAGCGAGTATCTGTATCAGGAGTTAAGCGGCACGAAGCTGCAAGACGCGCGCTCCATCATGGTGATGCGATACCCGCAGCCAGGTGGGCGCGACGAGCGGATCGAGGAGCTATTTTCGCTCGTTATTGAAGCGATCGTTAGCATTCGTCGCGCAAAGGCGACGATCGAGCTTGGAAACGCGCGCGTAGCCAAAGCCTACGTCAAATCCGCAGTCGATCTAAGCGCCGCTGCGGACTACATCAAAACGCTAGCAAAGGTAGATGAAGTGGAATTTACGCAGCAAAATATCGCAAATTCCGCCCGCGACGTAAGCGAGAATTTAGAAAGCTTCGTGCCGCTTGAGGGGGTCGATCTTGGCGGCGTGATTTCGCGCCTTAACGCGCAAAAAGCAAAGCTGCAAAAAGAGATCGAAAAGCTCTCTGCGATGCTAGGCAATGAAAAATTTATCTCCTCTGCGCCTGCCGCCGTCGTCGCCGCAAACCGCGAAGGGTTGCAAAGCGCGCAGGAAAAATTCGCCAAAGTATGCGACGAGCTAAAGGCGTTTGGCGAGTAGTCCGCTCGTTTGAGTCTAAATTTAAATCAAGGAGAAAAATATGTCAAAAGGTAGTATCGGTGGATTTACGTTAGGCACGGTCATAGCCGTCGCACTATCATGGGGAGTCAATAAAAGCATAATGTGGGCGATAATCCACGGATTTTTAAGTTGGTTATACGTGATTTATTATTTCCTACTGAGGTAAAATTTCATCGGCGGCGCGCCGTTTTACGCGCTAAATTTTAAAATTTATCAAGGATAAAAAATGAGCGAAAAAATAAAAATAGCGGTTTTGGGATATGGAAATTTAGGTCGCGGCGTAGAGCTTGCCGCGCGGAATAGTAAGGATTTAGAGCTTTCAGTGGTTTTTAGCCGCAGAAATCCAAGCGAAGTAAAAACATGCGGCGCACCCGTGTTTAGCGCGGATGAAATTTTAGCGCACAAGGGCAAATTTGACGTTTTGGTGCTTTGCGGCGGTAGTGCGACGGATCTACCGACGCAAACGCCAGAGTTTGCGCAGAGCTTTAACGTCGTCGATAGCTTCGATACGCACGCTAAGATCCCAGAGCACTTCGCCGCGGTAGACGCCGCCGCCAAAAAAGGCGGAAATGTAGCCATCATCGCCGTGGGCTGGGATCCGGGTCTGTTTTCGCTAAATAGACTATTCGGCGAGAGCGTGCTAGAAAACGGCAGCAGCTACACGTTTTGGGGCAAAGGCGTGAGCCAAGGCCACTCGGACGCCATCCGCAGGATCGAGGGCGTCGTGGATGCACGCCAATACACCGTGCCGATAGAAAGCGCCTTGAAGCGAGTTCGCGCGGGTGAAAATCCAAATTTAACTACGCGCGAAAAACACCTGCGCGAGTGCTACGTCGTAGCAGAGGACGGCGCCGATAAAGCGCGCATAGAAAAAGAGATAAAAACAATGCCGAATTACTTCGCCGACTACGACACGAGCGTGCATTTCGTAAGTCTTGCGACGCTTAAAAAAGAGCACGGCGGCATCCCTCACGGAGGATTCATCCTGCGAAGCGGAGCGACGGGCGAGCGCGGTGAAAATAAACATCTGATCGAGTTTTCGCTAAAGCTTGACTCAAATCCCGAATTTACCGCAAGCGTGCTCGTAGCCTACGCCCGAGCGGCGTATCGCTTGGCGCAAAGGGGCGAGCGCGGCGCGTTTAGCGTATTTGACATCGCTCCGGCGCTTCTTTCGCCAAAGAGCGCAGACGAGCTAAGGCGCGAAATTTTATAAATTTCTGGGGCGTTTCGGCGGAATTATGAACGAGGAAATCTGAGTGATAAAGATAGAAAATTTAAAGAAATTTTACGGAAAAACCTGCGTGATCGACGATGTGAGCCTGGAAGTAAAGCAGGGCGAAATTTTTGCTATCGTCGGCCGCAGCGGCGCGGGTAAAAGTACTCTGCTGCGCTGCATAAACGGCCTTGAGGACTATCAAGAAGGAAGCCTCAAAGTAGAGGGCAGGGAGGTAAGAGAGCTAAGCGGCGCGCAGATCCGCGAGCTGCGCAAAAATATCGGTATGATTTTTCAGCACTTCGCGCTTATGAGCCGCCGCAGCGTCGCGCAAAACGTTGCCACGCCGCTTGCGTTTTGGGGCCATCCCGAGGATCATACGAAGCGCCGCGTCGCCGAGCTTTTGGAGCTCGTGGGGCTTGCGGATAAAGCAAATGCCTACCCCAGCGAGCTTAGCGGCGGACAGAAGCAGCGCGTGGCAATCGCGCGCGCGCTTGCATTAAGCCCTAAAATTTTGCTATCCGACGAGGCGACCTCGGCGCTTGATCCCAACACCACCGCGCAAATTTTATCGCTTCTGCGCCGCATCAATCGCGAGCTAGGCATCACGATCGTGCTCGTCACGCACGAGATGGAGGTCGTAAAGGGCATCGCGCAGCGCGCGATCCTGCTTAAAGGCGGGCGCGTGAGCAACTCGGGCGATATTGTCTCGCTGTTTTTGCACCCGGATGAGAATATGAAGGAGTTTTTGGGCGAGGAGGAGGTGCTGCCCGCAAGCGGCGTGAATATCAGGCTCTTTTTCCCGCCTGCGGTTGCGTTTGACAGCGTGATCACGCATATGGCGCGCGCTTTGGAGATAAATTTTAACATCGTTTGGGGCAAGCTCGAGCGCCTCGATAAAAACGTCGTCGGAAGCCTCGTTATCAACGTAGAGCCCGCACACGTCGCGCGCGTGGAGGAGTTTATCAAAAAGGCGGGCGTAATCTACGAGATCGTAAGCGAGGATGAGATCAAAGATCACGCCATTTCGTAGGCGTGAAATTTAATATTTTTTCTATCGCTCGCAGCACCAGGCAGCGCGGCTTTGCCACCTTTTGCAGGCGTTAAATTTTACTTTTTTGCGCGCTTGCGCTGGATAAAATTTATGGGCGGTATCTGAAATTTAAATTTATAAGAGCGCCGAAGAGCATGAGCGATGCGCGCGGGCGTTAAAATCCGCCGCACTTGCATTACGCGCATTAAATTTCGTCGCGCGGGTAGTACTGAGACGCGGATGGTGCGGTTCAGTATGAAAATTTCATTCTGGCGTTTAAGGCGTGAAATTTTAATTTTATATCTCTGCGCGGTGCGTTGAAGCATGAAATTTTAAATTGCTTCGCCGTGCGCGGAATTTCAAAGCGCAAGATTTTGCTTTGGTGCGGTCGTGACTTTAAAATTTAAAATTTGTGCTTTAAATTTTATCGGCAGCAATGCCTGCGGCGAAGGGCGATTTAGAATTATTAACCGCCGTGGTTAGTGGATTTAAAAATTCACGCGCCGCACTAAATTTAAGGGCTTACGCGGCATGGCGAATTCAAAAGCTCGCGCGAGGTCGCGAACTCAAAGGCTGGCTCGGCGTTTTTGATTTGATGTGCGCGTCGTGGCATTAGTCGTGGCATTACAAATTTAATTAGTTTAGCCGGCGGTTTAAATTTCTATTTTGCCTCGATAAAATAAGCTCGGCAATGCGCTGTTGGCGTGCGCCCTCGCTAGCTTTGATTCGCGTTTAGAATTCGACTAGCCGTAGCGAGCGATTTAAATTTCAGAGATCGCGACCGACCGAGCGCATTTAAGCCGCTCCGCGTTTGAAATTACAGGCGTTTAAATTTAAATTTGAATTTTTTTCGGAATTTCACACATACTTCACTTTTACGGAAGTATAATTCCGCTAATTTCTTTTAAGGAGTACGTAATGAAAAAACTTACTTTGTTTGCGCTTAGTGCGCTATTTGCTGGCACTTTTGCCGTAGCTGCCGACATGGGCATGAAAGATGAGATGAAGGACGCCAATACATCAATGCATAATGGTGCGAAAGAGATGAAGGGCGACATGAAAGATATGCACAAGGATGCTATTAAAGAGGGTAAACATATGAAGGATGAGATGAAAGGCGAAATGAAAAAAGAGATGAAAAAAGAGATGTAGTGAGTAAAATTTTACTCGTAGAGGACGATGAGACGCTTTGCGATCTCATCGGCGAATATCTAAAAGACGCGGGCTTTGACGTATGCGTTTGCAGCGACGCTCAAAGCGCCGCGGATCTTGCTTATGAACAAAAATTTGATCTTTTTATCTTTGACGTAAAAATCCCCAAAGGCGACGGATTCTCACTTTTAAAAGAGCTACGCAAGAGCGGCGATCGCACCCCTGCGATATTCGCCACGTCGCTAAATACGCTTGATGATCTTGAGGTTGGTTTTAAAAGCGGCTGCGATGATTATCTCAAAAAACCATACGAGCTAAAAGAGCTGTTGCTGCGCGTTAATTCTCTCATAAAGCGAAACTTCAGCCACAATTTTGATGATTTTGTAACTATTGACGACGAGTTTAAATTTTACTTTGCAAGCAAAGAGCTACGCAGATCGGGCGTGCCCGTCGCGCTTTCAAACAAAGAGCGCGAGCTGCTGGCACTTTTTTTACAAAATAAAAACAGGCTTTTAAGCAAGGATGAAATTTTCTCCGCGATCTATGTTTTTAACGAAACGCCAAGCGAAGAAGCGCTGCGAACTTATATCAAAAATTTGCGCCGCATCCTAGGCGAAGAGCATATCATAAATCGCCGCAACGCAGGGTATCTGTATGTCTGAAAAGACCGCTTTAACGCTTAAAATTCTATCTTTATATCTCATTTCAAGCGCATTATTTTTAGGATATTTTTTCAAGATAAATTACAGGATGAACGAAGCCGCGCTACTTTCGCACAGGATAAAAGAGCTAAAAGAGATCAAAATGATGATCTATATGAAAGCAAGTATGGATGGGCTGGAATCGCTAGCGGA
>NZ_CALIMQ010000077.1 GCF_938045535.1 uncultured Campylobacter sp.
CATAGCCGTCTTCAAGCTGCGAAAATGCGGCGATCGTTTGCGAAAAAAGAACGGGAATATGTGGAGCTTGCACTTAAATTTATCCTTTTGAAATTTCTAATCCTATATAATAGCGAAATTTTTTACAAAGGCGAGAGATGGACGAGTATTATTATGAAATTTTACGCAAAATTTCGCTTTCGATGTTTAGAGATAGGCTTTTTGGGATCTTTCACGGCTCGATTTCAGCAAAAATTAAAGAAAATCAATTTTTGATCAACAAAAAAGACGCGATTTTCGATAGCCTGGATAGGGGTGATTTTATAACGCTATTTTCAAAAAAAGACTACCGCTGGCAGGATGCTAGCATCGATAGTGACATACATATAAATATCTATAAAAATATCAAAGAGGCGAAATTCGTAACCTACGCGACACCACCATATCTCGTCGCATATACGCTGGAGCATGATTTTATTTTGCCGCGAGATTACTTTGGGGCGAGTAAATTTAAACGCATTGAAATTTACGATCCTAAGAACTACGACGACTGGCACGAGCGCGCGCCGTACGAAATTTGTAACTATATGATAAATGAAAATAGCGATATAATGGTGATTCGTGGCTATGGGGTTTTTGCCTATGCAAGGAGCGCGCAGCAAATGGCGAAAAAAATAGCGATTTTAGAAATGAGTTCAAAGCTGCTTTTGCTAAGCTAAGATTAATGTATACTAAATCGTTTACTAACGCGTTATAATTCGCTAAAAATGCCTATTTTTCAGCCTTACATAAGGTTTTATCTGTATAATTACTAACAAAAAATTTCTTTAGTTAGCTATTTAAGGATTTAGATGATAGAATGGATGCAAAAGCATAAGAAGTCGCTTATACCGACGATCTGGATAAGCACGATAGCTTTCGTGGGCGCAGGCTTCGTCGGCTGGGGCGCATATGATATGAATGCTAACCGCGCAGGCTCAATTGCTAGAGTAGGGCAGATTTCCATAACCAATCAAGAACTAAACACAAAATACTCCGAACTATACAACAGGCTGAGTGCTATGAGCGATGGGCAATTTACTCAAGAACAAGCCAAAAATATGCATCTAGATCAGATCGCAGTAGATCAGTTAATTGGCGAAGCGTATTTTCTAAATTTTGCTAAAGACTTAGGCGTTCAGGCCAGTGATAAAGATGTGGCGGAATTTGTGCTAAACTCGCCGAATTTTCAGGAAAACGGTGCATTTAGTAAAGAACTTTACGATAATGTCGTAAGGAATTCAGGACTAACTAAAAAGGAATTTGAGCGCAATCTACAAAAGGTCTTAACTTTAGAAAAGCTCGGCAAAGCGCTAAAAATAACGCCTAGCCCTAAGATCGTAGAAGTATTCGCAGCATCGCAGCTGATGCAGGATAAGGTTTCTGCAGAGATAATCTACGCCGATGCTAACGTCACTTTTAGCGACGACGAGCTAAAGAAATTTTGGGAAGGCGAGAAATCGCACTTTATGACAGAGAAAAAATATAATCTAGGGGCCTATTTCGTAGCGCCTAGCAATGCGGATGTAAACGAAACGGAGCTAGGTGAATTTTACGAAGAGCACAGAGGCGAGTATAGAAGCCTGGATGATAAATTATTGGATTTTGCAGAAGCCAAACCTAATGTCTTAAAAGATTACCGCATGGATCAGGTTAAAAAAGACGCTACAAAGGATTATCTGGAGATCAAAAAAGGCAAGCTCGATACTAATGAAACTATAGTTGCTACGGCTAGCAATTTTCCAATATCTGAGATTGAGGTTGCAAAGCCAGGAGATGTCGTCAAGCCTTTCGAGTACAAAGGCGGATATTTGATTGCTAAACTAAACGGCGTTGAGCAACCTAGACAGATGACTTTCGATGAGGCTAAGCCTTTGGCTTCCAAAGAATTTGAAGCGAAAAAACGCAAAGAGCTACTTGAAAAAAGAGCTCAAGATGCGCTTAAAAATTTCAAAGGCGAAGATTTCGGCACCTTATCTCTAAGTAGTAAAAACAACACCAAGCTAAGCGATGACGAATTTTATAAATTTCTTATCGATATGTTTAATAAGCCTGCGAAAGAAGGGATAGTGATGTTTGATAACA
>NZ_CALIMQ010000078.1 GCF_938045535.1 uncultured Campylobacter sp.
ACAGAGAATAAAATTTACGCTTTGCCTATAAAGCGCAAAAGATCACAGCATAGGCGGATTTGAGCTCATTTGAGATAAATTTTTTTCAAAAACTACCGCGTTTGGAGAAATTCCAAAAATAAATTTGCCAAATTTGCGGTAAAATTTAGACTAGTGTGGCGCGACGGTTATTTGCAAACAGACAAAAGGCGAATGCACCAAATAGCAATTTATTTAAATTTGTCGCCGCTTAGCGTTAAATTTTACGTAGTCGGCAAATTTAGTGCCTGAATTTAAAAGGATTCGCAAAATGATAGCGATTTATTTTAGCTCCACGGGCAACACGAAGTATTGCGTGGAGAGATTTATAGAGCGTCTGGGCGGTGATATCCCTGCGGTTTCGATCGAGGACAGGGCTTGCGGCGAGCTACTAAAGCGCCACAATGACGTGATCCTGGCCTATCCCGTTTACTTTAGCGACCTGCCGCAGATCGTGCGCGAGTTTATTTGCGAAAACAGCGCGAATTTTCGCGGTAAAAACGTCTTTATCATCGCTACGATGGAGATTTTTAGCGGCGACGGAGCGGGCTGCGCGGCTAGGATACTAAGGCGAGCTGGCGCGAGGATAACGGGCGGTGCACACATCAGAATGCCCGCGTTTATCCTCGACGTGGCGATTTTTAGCTATTCGGCGCAGAAAAACGAGCGCCTGATCAAGGAGGCGAACGCCAAGCTGCAGCGCGCCTCGGAGGCATTTGCCGCAGGTAAGCCGCCGAAAGAGGGGCTAGGCATGCTATGCCGCATCGCGGGGCTTTTGGGACAGCGGCTCTGGATGAAAATTTGGGACAAAACGCCGTTTGCCAGGCGCAAACCGAGCCTCGATGCGGCGCGGTGCAACGGGTGCGGCGAGTGCGCAAAATCCTGCCCGATGCAAAATATAAAAATCGCGCACGGCAAGGCGAGATTTGGCGAGCGCTGCACGATTTGCTACAGATGCGTAAACAAATGCAGGCAAAAGGCGATAACGATCCTCGGAAAGGCGAAAAATCTGGAAAAATCGGTCGCGGCGAGCTTTAAAGATATCTGACGCGCGCTCGTTCGGGTGGCTCCAGCTTTCGATAGTTTATTTTGTCGCGCTTTGCGCAGCTTTTAAATTTGCCGAAATGATCAAAATTTAGCGCCCGCCGCTCCCGCGCTACCTTAAATGCTCTTTTAGCTCTGCGATTTGCCGCTTAACTTCGTCTATT
>NZ_CALIMQ010000079.1 GCF_938045535.1 uncultured Campylobacter sp.
CCGGCGAAATTTAAAAATTTAAACCATTCGGCGCCTTGAAATTCGTCTTTAAATTTTACGAGCTTGCAGCGTCGCGCAGCCCCGTCTCGCTACTTTCGAAAGCGCTTTTAAAATTTAGCGATCTAAATTTGCCTTTAGAATTTCGCCTTTTAAAATTTGAGCGCTCTAAATTCCGCGCTCAAAACTCCGCTTTGAAACGGAAGCGCTTAAAATTTTACGGCTCAAACTCGCCGTTAAAGCCTCGCGGCGAGCAGGGCGCCGCCGTACCTGCCGCATCGCTTCGCGCACCGAAGCCGCGTAAATTTCGGTAAATTTCATTGCGTTCATCGCACGTCCATTATTTAAATTTAACGCCTAAAATTTCGCCGCTTGGCTCCGTGCGAAACATATTCGCCGCTTTGCGCTTTAAATTTAGTCGCTAAATTTAAAATTTCGTCGAAATTTTAAATTTCAGTGCGCCCGTTGA
Source organism: uncultured Campylobacter sp. (assembly GCF_938045535.1). Classification (GTDB taxonomy): domain Bacteria; phylum Campylobacterota; class Campylobacteria; order Campylobacterales; family Campylobacteraceae; genus Campylobacter_B. The sequence continues at coordinate 467 of NZ_CALIMQ010000079.1, forward strand.
TCGCCTTTATTAGCGAGAGCATATCGACGTTATCTAGGCTCACGCCCGTAGGCACGCCTTGAGCGAGCTTGGTAAATTTCAAGCTTAGATCCGCGAACTTGTCCTCGACGTAGAGCATGATGCCGTCGGAGTTGATGCCCGGCGTCAGCGCAAATATCAGCTCGCGCGTGCCGTTTTGGCTCACCATCTCGCGTAGCGCCGCGATTTTATCTTCGTCAGCGGCGTCTAGCACGAAGTAGCGACCGTTGTAAATTTTATTGCTCTCTAAAATAAAGATATCTTTTGGGTTTTCGACGATGCAAATTTTATCGCTTTCGCGCTCCTCATCGGCGCAGTATTCGCAGATCTCGCCCTCGCATACCGCTCCGCAGATGCGGCATCTGTGCAGTCCGCGCACCGCCTCTTCGATATTGTGCGCTAAATTTAGCCCCAAAAAGGAGTTTTGCACGCTTACGTAGTACGCAAAGCGCAGGGCGGATTTTTTGCCCACGCCCGGAAGCTTTTCAAAGCTTGCGACGAGCTCTTCAAACCTGTCTGTGCCGCTCATATAGCGCCCTTCGGCGAAAAGACGATCGAGAAGTAGTGCGTGCCGTCGCTGTAATTGTACTCGAAGCGGAATTTATGTAGCTCGCAAATTTTATCGATGATGTAAAGCCCGAGCCCCATGCCGGTGGCTTTCTCGTCTTTATTTCTGATAAAAGCCTGCTTGTAGTGCTCGAATGATTTTGCAAGCGCCGCGCCGCGGTTGGAGACACTTACTTTGTTTTCGTCGCAGATGATGCGGACTTTTTTATCGCTGGAGTATTTTAGGGCGTTATCGATTAAATTTTTAATCGCCAGCGCAAATAGCCCGAAATCCACGTTTATCACCGCGTCGCACTCGATATCCGTGCTGATGAGCTCGTCCCAGTTATCGAGCATCGACATATCTTTTACCTGCTCTAAAATGAGGCTGAAATGATAATCCTGATAATTTAGCGAGTAGCTTTTTGAGAGCAGTTGCTCGATTTTGGCAAACTCGTTGATTAAAATTTCAAGCCGCTCGAAGACATTTACGAGCCGCACCTTTTGCGTCTCGTCATCGAGCATCTCCGTAATGAGCCTGCCCTTGCCGATTGGGGTTTTGAGCTCGTGCATGATGGTGCGTAAAAACAGCTGGCGCGAGCGGATCAGCTCTTGAATTTTAGCGATTGCGTTGTTAAATTCCTGCGCGACCTGCCCGATCTCATCCTCGCTATGCGTGGCGGCTAAATTTACGTCCAAGTTGCCCTGGGCGAATTTTTTGATATTTTTGCTTAGCTTTTTTAGCGGCGTAAAACTTCGCACGATCGATAAATAAAGCGAGATCAAAACCGCCATCGTAAGCAAAAACCCGACCCAAAGCGGATCGTTTAAATTCTTCGTGCCGAGGCTTTCGAAAACAACGACGAAAGAGTTGTTTTTTATATTTAAAAACAGCGAATTATTATACTCGACCGAGCTAAACTCACCGATAGAAGTGTCTTGGACGAAAAAAATTTTACCACTCGTGATGATGTTTTGGATGATATTTTTATCTTTTACAAGCTCCAAGCCATAGCTGGAGAAGTAGCGCTCAATATCGCTGGGAGGGGCGTTGCGCTTGTATAGCTCAAGTAGATTATTGACCGCGTTTATTTGATTAGCCTGCATGCTGCCTAGGGCTCTATTCATCTGCATCCGTGCGAACGTGATGAAAAGCACGCATACTAAGATGATCGCGATTACAAAAAAAACCGAAATTTTGGTGATTAAGGAGTGCTTCATCCGATGAGCTTGTAGCCGATACCGCGAACCGAAAAGATATGCTTAGGCGCTTTGGAACTATCGCCGATCTTGGTGCGTAGGCGCCCGATGATGACGTCTAAGCTCTTTGAGTCCTTATCTTTTAGGCTCTTGCAGTGGTATACGAGCTGCTCGCGGGATACCGAAAAGCTATGCTGCTTGATTAGGTATTCTAAAATTTCATACTCCGCAGGCGTTAGCACGAGCGACTCTTCGCCGAAGTAAATTTCATGGCGCTTATCGTCGATGCGAAATACGCTATCCGTGGCGGTTTCTTCCTTCTCGCTAGCTTTTTTGTAGCGGCGGATTAGGCTCATAATGCGCGCGTGCATCTCTTTTGGATCATAAGGCTTGGGTAGATAATCGTCCGCACCGATCTGAAGGCCTACGACGCGATCGCTCACGTCGCTTCTAGCCGAGCTGATGATGATCGGAATATCGTATTTCTCGCGGATCTCCTTGCAGACTTCAAGTCCGTCCATCCCGGGAAGCGTAAGATCCAAAATCAGCAAATCGTAGTTTTTGATCCCTGCGCTAATGCCCAGATACGGGTCTTCAAAGTTTGTAACTTGGATGTTAAATTTAGCCAGATATTCGGTTAGAAGCTGTGCGAACTCGCTGTCGTCTTCTATCATCAATACATTTATCATTTTTTATCCTTTACATCGTTGATTTGAAATTTTAAATATTGCATTATACATAAAAATAGTTAAGTCTTAACTTGCGTTTTATTAAATTTAGATAAAATTGCCCCTTTTGTATAGTTCAAGGAGAATTTCGTGGAAGAAGATTATTATGAAATTTTAGGCGTGGCGCGCGATGCCGACGCCGAGACGATAAAAAAGGCGTTTCGAAAGCTCGCTTTGGAATTCCACCCCGACCGCAACCAAGGCGACAAGGAGTCGGAGGAGAAATTTAAAAAGATCAACGAAGCGTATCAAATTTTAAGCGACGATCAAAAGCGCAGGATGTATGATCGCTACGGCAAAGAGGGCATCAGCGGCGCATACGGCGGCGCGGGCGGCGGAGGATTTGATTTTAGCTCTATTTTCGGCGATTTTTTCGAGCAGGCATTCGGCGGAGGCGGTCGCTCGCGCCCTAGTGATCCATACGGCATAGATACCGAGCTAGCCGTAACGCTGGAGTTTAAAGAGGCTTTAGAAGGCGTTCACAAGGAGATAAAATACAAGATCAAAAAGCCGTGCCCTACCTGCGACGCTACCGGCTCGAAGGATAAAAAAAGACACACTTGCTCCGTTTGTGGCGGCACGGGGCGCGTCGCGGTCAGGCGCGGATATATGAGCTTCATCCAAAGCTGCTCCGAATGCGGCGGCACGGGCGAGATCGTAAAAGATAGATGCAAGGATTGCGGCGGCAAGGGCTTTACCGAAGAGGACGTGAGCCTTAAATTTGACATTCCTGCAGGTATCGACGACGGACAGCGCGTGCGCCTAAGCGGCAAAGGCAATGTCTCCAAAACCGGCGAGATCGGGGATCTATACGTGATAGTGCGCGTTAAGGAGGATAGCCACTTCCTGCGCGACGGAGACGACCTGTATATCGAGGTGCCGGTGTTTTTCACGCAAGCGATCTTGGGCGAGAGCATCGAGGTGCCGACGCCGCGCGGCAAGGCGGAGCTGAAACTCAAAGTAGGCACCAAGGACAAGCAGCGCTTCACGATCTACGGCGAGGGCGCGCCGAATATCCGCACCAAGAAAAACGGCGATCTGATCGTGCAGGTAAACGTCCAGACGCCTAAAAAATTGAATGAGAAGCAAGAGGCGCTTTTGCGCGAGCTTCAAGAAAGCTTCGGCAGCAAGGGCGGAGACGACGAGGGGATACTCGATAAAATCAAGAATTTTTTCAAGTAAACTGCCTTGATCTGCCTCGTGCGGCGGTCTTGCGGTTTTATTCACCAAAGTACGGGATTTTCGCTTGGAATCTCGCTAAGAGTTTGGATGTAATTTCGGTGTAAATTTCGTGTCATTATTTGGATAAAATTTAATTAGCATTTAATATTATTTAAATTTAAAGATTCTTAATATTAGTAAAGCAAATTAAAATTTTTATAATTAAGAGGTAGGATGATGTTAAAACAAATTTTAAATGTAGCGTTAGCATATGTTGGGGTTATTGTCGGTGCTGGATTATCGTCCGGTCAGGATCTGATGCAATATTTCGTCAGTTTTGGCAAATGGGGTATTCTTGGAGCCGTTATTCTTGGTATCCTCAATGCCGTCTTTGGTAAAATCATTATTACATTCGGTAGTTATTTTAGATCCAATGATCACTTTGAAGTTCTTTCACAAATTGCTGGATCTATCACTAATAAAATTCTTGATATTTCTTTAATTATTTGCTGTTTTGTGGTAGGTTTTGTCATGATTGCCGGGGCTGGATCAAATCT
>NZ_CALIMQ010000080.1 GCF_938045535.1 uncultured Campylobacter sp.
CAATCTTATCGATACCACTCCAGACGCTATATGCGTCATGAAAAATTCCGCCAGTGCTTCCGCAGGCTCCCAGAGCCACTACGATCTTTGGATCAGGTGCAGCCTCATAAGCGCGAAGCAGTGGATAATACATCTGGCGAGTAACCGGACCGGTGCAGACTAAGATATCTGCGTGGCGAGGGTTGGCTACGAGTTTAAAACCAAAGCGCTCCGGATCCCACATCGGCGTGATAGAAGCAAAAATTTCGATTTCACAGCCGTTGCAACTTCCGCAGTCGATACGATAAACGCTGAAGCTTCGTTTGATATTTTTCAAAAGCTCCAATTTTGCGGTTAGATCGTTTGCGTTTTTAATATTTTCGGGGACTTGATACAAACTCATTTTATTGCCTCCTCTATACCTTTGGTCACTCTTTCGACCGCTTGAGCTTTTTTGCATTCAGGACAGATATAGAGATATTTTTTAGCTTCTTCTAATCTGCCTGGGAGCAAATTTGCAGTACTTAACTTTTCTAGCGTGTAATTGATGAGCCTTTTTGGGGTCATCGGCTTGCCGCAGCAGCTGCATTTCTCCATCTCAAGCTCGCCGTGTTGGATAAGCGCGCTTTTATCAAATTTTACCGCTAGCTCAAAGCTATTGCCTAGCCTTACCGCTCCCGTAGGGCATACCTCGTCGCAGCGACCGCAAAATATGCAGCGCCCACAGTCAAATTCCCAAATTAATTTAGTTTGGGCTTCGTTCATCTTAAGCTCAATCGCATTAGATGGGCAGGCGATTCCGCATGCAGCACAGCCTATGCAAAGCTCATAGGTGTATTCAGGCTGCCCGCGAAAATTCTCGGGCACGATGTATGGCTCAAACGGATAAGCATAGGTCGCCTTACCATATTTTTCGGTAATGTCGAATAATTTCATCATCTTAAATCCTTTTTGCTAATTTTGCCCGTTTGGCAAAATTTCTTAAGGTCTTTTTCGGTTAGAATTTTACTCTTTCCGCTATTAATATCGACTAAAGTTACACGCTCGGTGCATGAGTAGCACGGATCCATCGAGCATACGATTAGCGCCGCATCGGAGATGTTATTTCCGCGGAATTGAAATCGCAAGCTCGGCCAGTTGTTATACGTAGCGGCGCGACATCTCCAGCGGTAAACCTTCTGAGCGTTTCCTTGCATGATCCAGTGGACATTTTCGCCTCGCGGCGCTTCGTCGTGACCTAAAGCGTAGTTTTCCGGTCTGATCATAGTCTGTGGATCGATCATTATCGGAGTTTGCGGCATTTGATGCAAGCACTGCCTGATGATGTGGATCGATTGTTTGAGCTCTTTATACCTTACGACTTCGCGGCTGAATACATCGCCACCGTGCTCTACGGCTACTTCGAATTCTATCTTGTTAAAGAAATCGTAAGGATGATCGTAGCGGTTGTCGCGTTTAAAACCGGAAGCTCTCATATTTGGACCTACCGGGCTGAAATCACGCGCCACTTTGCGATCTAATATGCCCACGCCTTTCCAGCGACCGATTTGGCGTTTATCTTCCATAACGGCGTCCCAAATTTCAGAAATTTGAACATCAAGTTTATTGATGATCTCGATACTCTTGCGAATTTCATTGTCGGTCATATCGCGGCGAAGTCCGCCCATAATTACATTGCCGTAGGTCTTGCGGCCGCCGGTTACTAGCTGAGCTAGCTCCATAGAATACTCGCGCACCCTAAAGATATGCATAAAGGCGTTGTAGTTACCTGTTACCTCGCAGGCTAGACCGATATTTAAAAGATGGCTGTGAAGGCGCTCGATCTCAAGGCAGATGACGCGGATAGCTTGCGCACGAAGCGGAATTTCAAGCTTGATAGCTTTCTCTGCTGCTTCAATACACGCAATCGCGTGAGCGTAGCCGCAAATTCCGCAGACGCGCTCTGCAAGGTAGCCCATCTGATCGTAATTCATTCGGTTTTCAGCTAGCTTCTCCATACCGCGGTGTTGATAAAACAAGCGGTAGTCTGCATCGATAATCTCATCGCCGTCGCAAAATAGTCTAAAGTGTCCCGGCTCATCGCTCGTTACGTGAAGAGGTCCAAGTGGAACATCTACTACGCCGTCGCCGCTAGGAAATAAAAACTCTGCATTGGGCTCGTCTTTATGATCTACAGGATCGGGCCTATAGCGATAGTCCATTGCGTCTTTGCGAAGTGGATGAAGCCCATCCGGCCAATCGTCGCTTAATACCAAACGACGTTTATCAGGCAAGCCTTCGGCGATTAAGCCGAACATGTCGAAAGCTTCTCTTTCGTACCATACGCAAGCAGGCACTAAAGGAGTAACTGACGGGAATGTAGGATCCGATCCGGGAATTAGCGTCCTAACGGTGATGAAGCATTTATCCTCTGCGGCAAAATCCTCCGCTTCGGTCATCTTGCCACCTTCCATAGATATCGCATAGTAAAGTGCGAAATTTCCGTTTAGCTCGCGCTCATCGTTAGGGATCATCGTGCTGATAAAACCGCCGATGTCATAATATAGTGTCTTAACCGCAAGCGGCAGATCATTTCTATCCACTAAAACGGTGATTTGATCCTCGGCTTGGCGGGTAACTTCTAAGACCTTGACTTTGGTCTTTAAAATTTCTATAAATTTATCGCCTCTCATTTTTAACCTCTCATCATTATTCTAACGCCGTTTTCGACGAGCATCCAAAAATCACCTACGTGCCATACGCCGAAAATTATCACTAAAGCGCAAAGCAAGATTAGCGGTAAATTTTCAAACAAGCTCATCTCTTTAGCATAAACCACTTCACCTTTAGGCGTACCGAAGCTCGCTAGATTAAAGTGCGCGAAGTCCGCGATGAAAATAATTACGAGCGCGATCGCAAATAATGCTACGGCTATGTATTGACCGCTGGCTATCGCGCCTTTGAAAACGTTAAATTCGCTCACGAATATCGCAAACGCAGGAACACCTACGAGCGAGCAGACCGCAGCACCAAACATTATCGTAGTAAGCGGAGCGATTTTTACCATACCGCCCATTCTAGTCATATCTTTGTGACCATAAATTCTAGCAATATTGCCAGTAGAGCAGAATGCAAGAGCCTTGGTAAAGCTGTGAGCTAAGCAGTGAAAGATCGCGGCAAGCAAGCCAAAATATCCGCCGATACC
>NZ_CALIMQ010000081.1 GCF_938045535.1 uncultured Campylobacter sp.
TCATCTTGAGCGCACGCACGGTGGCGACAATGACGACGGCATCGGGGGCGAGCCCCGCAAGGCGGCATTTGATGTCAAAGAATTTCTCCGCGCCGAGATCCGCACCGAAGCCCGCCTCCGTGACAACATAGTCGGCGCAGCGTAGCGCGTACTTCGTCGCCATAACGCTGCTGCACCCGTGCGCGATGTTCGCAAACGGGCCGCCGTGGATGAATGCAGGTGTGCCGCCGATGGTCTGTACGAGGTTTGGCTTGATTGCGTCCTTAAAGAGGAGTGTCAACGCGCCCGTTGCACCCAGTTCGTCCGCATGGACGGGACGGCCGCTGCGCGTCCAGCCGATAAGAATGCGCCCGAGACGGCGTTTCATATCCGCGAGCCCGTCCGCAAGGCAGAGGATCGCCATCATCTCCGAGGCAACCGTGATGTCAAAGCCCGACTCGCGCGGTACGCCGTGCACACGCCCGCCAAGCCCCGTAACGACATGGCGCAGAGCACGATCATTGATGTCGAGGACGCGTTTCCACACGATGCGGTTCACATCGAGGTCGAGCGCATTTCCCTGAAAGATGTGGTTGTCGATCAGTGCAGCGAGGAGGTTGTGTGCCGTCGTGATGGCGTGGAAGTCGCCCGTAAAGTGGAGGTTGATGTCCTCCATCGGGACGACCTGTGCATAGCCGCCGCCCGCCGCGCCGCCCTTCATGCCAAAGCACGGGCCGAGCGACGGCTCGCGCAGGGCGACGATGGTCTTCTTCCCCTGTAGGTGGAGCGCATCGGCAAGTCCGACACTCGTCGTCGTCTTGCCCTCGCCCGCAGGGGTCGGGTTGATCGCCGTGACGAGGATGAGCTTGCCGTTTTGCCCCGCTGCGCCCGCAAGTGCCTCGGGGGTCAGCTTTGCCTTGTACCTGCCGTACGGCTCGATGTGCTCTGCGGCGATGCCAAGGCTCTTTGCAATCTCCGTGATGGGACACAGCTGTGCCGCGCGTGCAATCTCTACATCCGTTTTCATCGTCATCGCCCTCCCTCTTCCGTCTGCGTCTTTGCTGCCTGTACGACGTTCTCCATCAGCATGGCGACGGTGAGAAGCCCCACACCGCCGGGCACGGGCGTGATCGCCCCCGCCACTTTTTCCACTGCCTCGAAATCCACATCGCCGACGAGCTTTTTCGGAGCGATGCGGTTGATGCCGACATCAATGACGGTCGCCCCCGGCTTCACCATGTCCGCCGTGACAAAGTGCGGCTGCCCGACCGCCGCGACGAGGATGTCCGCCGAGCGCGTAATCTCTGCAAGGTGTTCCGTCCGTGAGTGGCAGAGCGTGACGGTCGCGTGCCGCTCGAGGAGTAGCATTGCCATCGGCTTTCCGACGATATTACTGCGACCCAGCACGACGGCATTTTTGCCCGCGATCTGCACGCCGTATTCCTCAAGCAGGCGCATCACGCCAAGCGGAGTGCAAGGCACAAAACCGTCCGAAAGCCCGCTAGTAAGCTTGCCTACGTTTATCGCACTAAATCCGTCCACGTCCTTTTGCGGGCTTATTGTTTCTAAAATTTTATTCGTATCAATGTGCTTTGGAAGCGGCAGCTGCACCAAGATGCCGTCGATACTTTCGTCTTCGTTTAAATTTTCTATCAGTTCCAAAAGCGCCGCCTCGCTCACGTCGGAGCTCAAGCGGTGCGCTACGGATCGGATCCCACAGGCGGCGCAGGCTTTTTCCTTGCTCGCGACATAGGTCTTACTAGCCGCGTCCTCGCCTACCAAAATCACCGCCAGCGCGGGCTCTACGCCCTTTGCGGCAAGGTTTGAAGCGACCGATTTGATCTCCTCTTTTACCTTCGCGCTTATGCTTTTGCCGTCGATTAAAGTCATTTAAAGCCTTTTTGAAAAATAGAGAATGTTACCCTAAAATTTATAAAATTTAGATTTATTCAGCGGGATTTTATGGGAATTTGAAAGAATTTTAAAAAGAATTTCGTCCTGAATTTATGCCTACTCAAATAAGCCTAAATTTTATCGTCATTATAGACGGATGGACACCTTGGCGCTGCTACATTCAAGCTGCAACGCTGCTAAGGCTCGTATTACAGGCTTGAGAGCTTTTGTCCACGAATGAGCAAAAACTACAATGTTTCCATTTTCTCGCCGTTAAACGTCTCGTATCGTCGCCCGCCGCGCAATATACGCTATGCGTAATAGTAGCCTGTATAATGGTAGCCGGGTGCCTTATTTTGCTCTGGCTCTGGGACATCTTGCGGTCCGCTCCTAGAGCAGCTGCATAGAAACAGCGCCGCACACAGAAATAAAACGATCTTTTGCACCATAGATCCTTTCAAAATCTTTATGATTTTATCTTTTAGTGGTTTTGAAAATTTACAAAATTTAGAAAAGCGCTCTAAAAATTTGCTCCACTTTGGAATTTAAAATTTTGGCGAATTCCAAAGACATAAATTTTGTCAAAATTTAGGCTTCGCGCAGCTTATAATCTCGCGCAAGAATCAAAATTTTGGTGACTCAAATCGTATTTAGTGCAATTTTACACGATGCGCGTCGTTAAAGATCGTGTAGCTTCTGTCTTGCGCGCCGAAATGCCGCGCAAAACACACTGCTAAATACAACCGCGCCGCTTTGGAATTTTAAAATTTCGCCGAATTTTAAAGAGCCGCGTTTAAATTTACTCGTTGCGCAGTGTTTGCAATACGTCGATCTGCGTGGCTTTTTTGGCCGGATACCATGACGAAAGCGCTACGATAAGCACCGCGCCGATTAAAATCATCGCCAAATCGCCTAGCGAAAGCTCCATCGGCAGCTTCGAGCTTCCGTAAACGTCGGCC
>NZ_CALIMQ010000082.1 GCF_938045535.1 uncultured Campylobacter sp.
CGCTCGCGCTAATTTTTATGTCGCGGCTGCGCCGCATGAAATTCTAGCATAGTCGCGCTGAAAATAGCTACATTGCGTAAATTTAACGCAAATTCTCTCTGAAATTTTAGCGCAAAGCCAAGCTGTAAAACTCTCGTGCGAAATTGCGGGTTGGAATTCTGCTGCGAAATTCTACATCTAAGCCCAACCCCTGATTAATTCTGCGCCTACAATAGGCGAGTTGCATTCCAGATTTAATTTAAGAACTCTATTACATCGCGGGCGTAAAATTTAAAATTCCACGGCGAAATTCTACGTCTAAATCGTTCGCGTCTGAAGCGAAAAGGCCTTTTAGTCAGAGCCTAAAGCGAGACGACCTTTGAGCCGAAGCCCCCTTCTGCGGGCGTGCCGTCGCGAAAGCCCTTGACGCTGGGATGCGATTTTAAAAATTCCTTTACTGCGAACGCGAGCTTGCCCGTGCCGATGCCGTGCTTGACGATGATCTCATCAAAGCCCATCACGAGGCTTTGGCTGATGAATTTATCAAGCCTGCTGATCGCTTCCTCGGCGCGCAAGCCGTGCAGATCGAGCACGAGCGACGCGGAGGTGGGCTTTTGCACCTTGATGCTGATGTTTTTTGCGGGCGCGGGCGTCGCACCGCTGCGCTTTAGCTCGCTAAGCGGCACGCGCAGCCTGATACCGTCGCTTAGCATCAGCGCCTGGGTTTTGCTAAGCGATAAAATTTCGCCCTTGATCTTGCCGTATTTGACGCGATCGCCCACCTTGAGGCTTTGCGGCTCGGGCATGCTGAGTTCGGGCTGCTGCACGGCCCGTGCGAGCTCGTTTGCGCGGTTTATGGCGCGCTGCTTTTCTCGTACGTCGCTTAGGCTTACGCTGCGTTTGGCCTCCGAAATGGCGCGGTAGTATTCGTTTTGCAGCCTTGAAAGCTCCGCCTTCAGCTCGCTTTGCGCGCGCTCGCGCTGATCTTTCAGCGCCTCGCTCAGCGCGTCGAGTTTGTCCTCTTTTTGCTGCGTTTGGGCTAGTTTTTGTTTTAGCTCAAGCTCCAAATTTATCGCTTTTGAGATCGCTTCGTTTAAATTTTCTTTGTTTTCGCCGTAGTTTTTGCGCGCCGCGGCGATCAGGTTTTGCGCTATGCCGTAGCGCAGCGCGGTTTCAAAGGCGTAGGATTTGCCGATCGTACCCTTTAAAAACTCATATTTCGGCGCGCTGTTTTTCTCGTCGTAAAGCGCCGCCAGCAGCTCCACGCGCGGATCCTTTGCGAGCAGCATCGCCAGGCGCTTGTGATGCGTGGTGATGATCATCTTCACGTCGCCGCTTATTAGCTGCTCGATCATCGCGCCGTATAGGCTCGCAGCCTCCTCAAAATCGGTACCAAGCTCGATCTCATCGACGCCGATTAGAATTTCTTTGCGCCCGAATAGCTTGCTAAAGGCAACCATCCTGCCCGCGAAGGTCGAGATGTCGTTTTTGGAGTTTTGAGGATCCTCCATTATGAGCTCGAACTCTTTAAAGGTACCGATGCGGCTGAGGCTTGCGCGAATAGGCATCGGAAGGAGGTACTTAGCTAGCAGCGCCGCGCTTAGAATGCTTTTTAAAAGCATCGATTTTCCGCCCGCATTCACGCCTGTGATGAGCAGAATTTTACCGCTAAATTCCACGCTCACGCGCTTTGGATTTTTAAGCGCGGGGTGGGCGAAGCTGTCTAGGACAATGTCGCGCGAGGGCTCAGGCAGGACGAACTCATAATCGCTCGCTCTTGCCATCGCCGCGCGCGCAATCAGCGCGTCAATCGCGTCGAAAGCGGCGTTTATAAATTTCAGAAAAGCTAAATTCTTATTAAAAACCGCGCTGATCTGCTTGCAGTGCTCGAATACGATCTGCTCTTTTTTATCCAAAATCGCGCTTTGAGCGGACTTCAGAGCCGCGATCGCGTCTGGAAGCACGTAAAAATAGCCTCCGCTTGAGCGCGCTACGACGCTGCCTTTTAACACGTGATTAAAGCCGCCGCGCACCAGCAGAGCCTCGGTGTCGCTTATGTAGTGGATCTGCGTGTCGGCGAGATAGGGCGAAAGGGCTTTGGAATAGATCAGCCTTTTTAGCGTCTGCTCGATCTCGCCTTTTTTTATCTTAAACGCCTCGTTTAGCGCGCCGAAGCGCTCGTCTATCGCGTCGCGAAAGCCGCCCTGATCGTCGAAATAATCTTTTAGTTGCGCGATGGGCTGCGGGATCTCGATCTTTGCAAGCCAAGCGGCGAGTTTGCCCTCAAAAGGCTGCTTTTTGAGATACAAAAAATATCGGACGATCTTGCTAAACTCGTAAATTTCGCTGATATGAAGCACGCCATGCTTTGAGATGCGCATCAGCGCGTCGTCTAGGTTCGCGACGCTCTCGCACTGCGCCAGATCAAATTTCGTAAGCTCTGAAATTTTTTCAAAATTTAGCTTGCTATCGCCGCTTAAAAACAGCGGCTTTTCGCGCGCTAAAAAGCTTTTAAATTTGGCTAGATACTCGCCCAGATCGAGGCGCGTAAAAAGTTCGTCACTGATCATAAACGCACTCTTTGATTTTATAAGTTTTACCCTTAAACTCCGCGCCCGCGCTCTTTTTGGCGATGAAAGCGCCCATCGAAAAGGAGTAGGTGAAATTTTCTCGCGTTACGATCTGCGCGGAGCCTTGCTCTTTGTCTGCAGCGAAATTTTGCGTAGTTTTAGAATTTTGAGCGGAGCCTTGCGGATCGGAGGTTTGTGTGTCGCCTCGTTGCGCGGAATTTTGCGTAGAATTTTGTGAGGCAGGGCTTCGCGTATCTCCTTGATTCGCGGAATTTTGCGGCGCGAGGCTCTCGCTTTGGGGTGCGGAATTTTGCCGTGTGCGGTTTTGCTGCGTAGAATTTTGCGAAGTAGGGCTTTGTGCGGAATTTTGCCCGTCCGAGACGGCGCCGTTCATTTGCGCGGCTGAAGCTTGTTCGTTCGTTTGCGCAGCAGAGCTTTGCGCGGCAGAAGCGGTCTTGTTCTGCTCTTTTAAATTTGCTTCATCCGCTTGCGAGCTTAAATTTTTCGCATCCGAGCCGCGCGTTTCAGAAGCGGAATTTATCGCGCCGCCGCATCTTAATCTGGCGCCTGCGTTAAATTTAAAAACCATCTCCTCCTCAAGCTTGGCGGATCGCTCGCTCGCGCTTTCGTAAAGATACGCCCCCGCGCACAGCAGCACGATCAGCGCCGTGGCGATGATTTTAGCCCTTTTGCTTAAAATTTCGTCCCGCACGAAAAAGATCGCCGCGATAAATAAAAATGCGAAAATAAACACCAAAAATCTCAAATTTTATCCTTGCCCGCCCGCTGCGGAGTTCGTTTCATAAATTCGGCGAGAGTTTTCAAGCTTAAAATTCTCCGCGCAGCTGATAGGTGATGTCGCCTGCGCCAAATCCGATCACGAGCCCGTCGTTTATGATGTGGCGGACGCCGAAAATATCGCTAAATTCTATCCGCTCGCCGTTTCTAAAGACCCGCTCAGTAAATAGCGCTCCGATCCCCTTAAATTCCTCTTTCAGATCGATGCCGTTACTAGGCTCGCCCGCAGCGTAAACGGGCAGTACGACTAACTCCTCCACGCCCGCAAAGCACTCTTTAAAGGCGTTTAAATTCGCCTTAAGTCTGCTGAAGCGGTGCGGCTGAAAGATCGCCGTGATCTTGCTAAGACCTAGCAGGCTAGCGTATTCGCGCGCGCTTTGCAGCGTCGCTCTGATCTCGGTAGGATGGTGGCCGTAGTCGTCGATGAGCACGAAGTTTGGGGTGGCGCACAGGATGTCGAAGCGCTTTTTGATCCCTTGGTAATTCAGTAAATTTTTGCGGATCTGCTCTAGCCCCGTCTCGCATGCCGCGGCTAGGATCGCTAGCGACGCATCGATTGCGATGTGCCTTCCTAGCCCGTAAACCTCGAAGCGTCCGAGCTCTTTAAGATTAAAACTCATAAACGGCTGATGATTGCGCAGCAGCACCTTTAGATCCGTTATGTCGCGCGAAGGAAAGAGCTTGATACAGCTAAGCTTAATGGAGCTTAAAAACTCATCCTCGGCGTTTATCACGCGGATCTTAGCGCGCTCCAAAAAGCCGCGATACGCCGCGTGAAATTTATCCAAATCGTTGTCGTAATGATCCATATGCTCGGGTTCGGCGTTGGTCACGACCGCGACGTAGGGGTTGGAATTTAAAAAGCTCGAATCGCTCTCGTCGGCTTCGAAGATGATGTTTTCGCTATTTTCATATTTCATATTCGAGCCGAACTGCTTGGAGATCGCGCCGATGATGACCGAGCCGTTTATCAGCGCCGAGGTTATCGCGCTCGTGGTGCTTTTGCCGTGCGCGCCGGCGACTGCGAAGACGCGCTTGTCTTTTAGCACGAAGGGCAGGGCCTCCTTGCGCGAGAGGCAGACGATCCCCTTTTTGCGCGCGGCTTGCAGCTCGACGTTGTCCTCTTTGATCGCGGCGGAGTAGATGACGATCTCCTGATCCTTGATCGCCGAAGCGTCGTGCGGCGTGATGATCTCCATGCCGTCCGCTCTTAGCTTGTAGGTCGTCTCGCTCTCTTTGATATCAGAGCCTGAAATGATAAAATTTTTCTCGTGTAAAAATCTTGCTAATGCGGAGATGCCTATGCCGCCGATGCCGATAAAATGGATCGCGTGGATCCCCTTTAAATCTTTGAGCAAT
>NZ_CALIMQ010000083.1 GCF_938045535.1 uncultured Campylobacter sp.
TAACTCGGTCACTACGTATGAAAGAAAAAATATCGTAGTAGCATATATCAACGCTAAACCGCATAGATAAAAGTAAATATTTGTGACAACAAGACATAAATTCTAAATTTCAATCGCCGCAGAACGTAAAATTTAACCGAGCCCGCCGTCAATCTCGTCCTTAAAAATACGCGCGACGACAGCGCATCTTCACCTAGATTTAGCGGTAAATTTAATAGCAAAATTTGAAGCGTGGCGCGACGAAATTTTAAAACAAAATTTCAAGTAGATTTTTAAATATAAAATTTCAAACGAAATCTTAAATTTAGAATTTCAAATAAATTTTAAAATTCCAAGAGAATTTCATCCCTTGGAATTTTAAATTCAGTGCTTGGCTAGGTAATTTGTGTCGTAGTTATTATCCACGAAATCGGGGTTATTCATCATCCTAAGATGAAAATCGCGCGTCGATTTTATGCCGCCGATGATGAGTTCATCTAGCGCGACCTTCATTTTTGCGATCGCGCGCGCGCGGTCCTTGTCGTAAACGATGAGCTTGCCGATCATGCTGTCGTAGTAAGGCGGCACCGAGTAGCCCTCATAGACGTGACTATCCATACGGACGTTTCTGCCGCCCGGAGCAACGTATTTTGTAATTTTGCCCGGGTTTGGCATAAAGCTTTTAGAGTCCTCGGCGGTAATGCGGCACTCAAGCGCATGCCCGCTAAATTTTATCTCGCTTTGAGGCAACAGCTTCTCGCCCTGCGCGATGCGGATCATCCACTCGATCAGATCGAGCCCGCTTCGCATTTCGCTTACGGTGTGTTCGACCTGCAAGCGGGTATTCATCTCGATGAAATAGAATTTCTTATCCTTGCTGTCGTACAAAAACTCAAACGTTCCCGCGCTTGCGTATCCGATCGCCTTAGCGGCGCGAACCGCCGTTTCGTGCAGGCTCTTTCGCGTCGGCTCGTCCAAGATCACGGCCGGGCTTTCTTCGATCAGCTTTTGATGGCGGCGCTGCATCGAGCAGTCGCGCTCGCCGATATGCACGACGTGTCCGTGCTCGTCGCCCAAGACCTGAACCTCGATGTGGCGCGGGTTTGTGATATATTTTTCCATATACATCGTGCCGTCGCCGAATGCGCTCATCGCTTCGCTCTCTGCCGACCAAAAGAGCTTTTCGATATCCTCTTCGCGCTCGACCACGCGCATTCCGCGCCCACCGCCACCGGCTGCGGCTTTAATGATGACCGGATAGCCGATTTCGGCGGCTAGTTTGCGCGCCTCTTCGACACTTGCGATCGCGCCGTCGCTGCCCGGCACTACGGGGATGCCCGCGCGCATCATCACTTGCTTAGCCTTGCTCTTATCGCTCATTAAAGTCATCGCCTCGACGCTCGGGCCGATAAATTTAATGCCGTGCTTAGCGCAAATTTCTACGAAATTTTGACTTTCGCTCAAAAAGCCGTATCCCGGAAATATCGCGTCAGCTTCGGTTAGCTCGCAGGCTGTGATGATCGCGGGGATATTTAGATAGCTGTCGCTGCTACGCGGTCCGCCGATACAGACCGACGCGTCGGCGTATTTTACGTAAAGCGCGTCCTGATCGGCGGTGGAGTGCACGACGATAGCCTGTTTACCCATCTCCTGGATCGTGCGAAGCGCTCTAAGCGCTATCTCGCCGCGATTTGCGATTAGAATTTTCTTAAGCTCCCTCATAGCTTCTCGACCTCAAACAGCGCCATAGCGTATTCGACGGGTTGTCCGTCTTCGACGAGAGCTTTTTTGATGCGGCAGTCGAATTCCGCTTCGATCTCGTTCATAATCTTCATCGCTTCGATGATACCGATCGTATCACCCTTATGCACGACCTGACCTACGCTTACGAACTCTGCCGCACCGGGACTTGGCGCTTTATAAAAAGTACCTACCATCGGGCTGTCGATCGTATCCATCGCGCCTTTTGAGGCGGGCTTATCGCCCACGAGCACATTTACCGCAGGCGCAGCAAGCTGCGGGGCAGGTGCCGGTGCGGCGAGCTGAGGCGTGCTCCCACCGCATGGGCCATATTTTTTTATCTCGATTTCAAAATCTTTATCTTTAATTTTTAGCTCGTTAATGCCCTGCTTTTCGCCGAAAAAATCCATTAACTCTTTGATTTCTGCTTTTGTCATAAATTTCTCCTGAAAAAATTTTCGAAATTTTAGCTAAATTTTTATAATTGTTTCTTTAAATGGATTTTTGCGGGACTTTTAAGAAGTGCAAAGCGAAATTTACGACAGAATTTGCGGCGGATTTGCGGACTGATTTTAAGGATTTACGGAGCGAGATTTGCCTCGTTCATTTTAAGCTCGAACTTCGCAAGCAAAACACGAAATTTTGCCGCAAGGGCGCAGGATGATTTTAAATCCTTTAAAAAATTTAACGCTTAATTTTACGACCGAAATTCTACGCCCAAGCTCAGAGCACGAAAATTCCGCGCTTTGCTTTAAAATCTCGCCTCCGAGCTCATATTAAAATCCCGCGCCTCGCTTTTCTTTAAAATTTTATACCGAAATTTTATTTTAAAGCCTTGCGCCGAAATTCTATCCGCGCGAAGCCCTATGCGTTAATGTGTCGCAAAAAAGCTCTGAATTTTTGCTTTATCGCTCGTTTTACTAAGAGCCAGCATCAGCAGCACGCGCGCCTTTTGCGGATTTAAATTATCTGCGGTTAGAAAGCCAAGTTTTGCGTCGTCCACCTCCGAGCTAACGCTAGTTGAGCCGCTGCCCGTGCGGCTTGAGCGCACGACGATCACGCCCGCTTCGCTAGCTTTTGCGAGCGCAGCCTGCAGATCCGGATATAAATTTCCATTGCCTACGCCCGCTACAATAATGCCCTTAGCGCCCTTTTGCACCGCTGCATCGACCAAATCGCCGCTATCTTGCGCGTGTCCATAGATGATATTGACGCGCGGCAAGGCTTTGAGATCCTTGATATTAAACTCGCTTGCGACGGTGTGTTTGCGAAGCGGCGCCATATAGAAATTTACGACGCCATAATTTACGGTGCCGATCTTGCCGGAATTTGGCGAGGCAAAAGCCGCAACGTTAGTAGTATTTGTTTTCGTAACCTCGCGCGCGGCGTGGATCTCGTCGTTCATCACTACAAGAGCACCCTTTTCGCGAGCGTTTTTATCTGCCGCAACGCTTACGGCGTTATAGATATTCAAGGGGCCGTCCGCGCTCATCGAATCGGCGTTTCGCATCGCGCCCACCAAAACGATCGGTTTTTTAGATTTTACTACCAGGCTTAAAAAATACGCCGTCTCCTCCATCGTATCGGTTCCATGCACGATGACGATGCCGTCTACGTCATTTTTAGTAAGCAGCTCGCTTACGCGGTTTGCAAGCTTGAGCCAAATTTCATCATTCATATCCTGAGAGCCTATTTTCACTAACTGCTCACCGCTTACTTGGGCTACTTGGTGAATATTTGAAATTTGCTCGCTTTTAATCGTAGCTAAATCCCCCAGTTGCGGCACTGCCGATAAGATATCTTCTACACCCTTAGAGCCTGCGGTATAGTTGCCCTCCGTGGCACTTGCGCTGCTTCCCGCGATCGTACCGCCGGTAGCTAAAATATAAATATTTGGCTTCGCAGCAGCCAAAGATGACGCGATAAAAAACGTAATAAACGCAAATTTCTTGAGTAGTCCCATAGT
>NZ_CALIMQ010000084.1 GCF_938045535.1 uncultured Campylobacter sp.
AGGTGGTTGGCCAGCACGTCACCGATGGTGCCGGCCGGCATGCGGATCTCGCCGGCCCACATGCACAGCAGCATCACCGGCAGCAGCAGCGCCAGTGCCACGAGAGCCAGCAGCAGACGGCGCAGCCATCCTCGCGTCAGGGCAGGGGGCATGCTCACCTCAGTGCGCCGCGCCGGCCTTCACCACGGCATCCGCAATCGCCTCCATGCCGTCGGCAATGCGGATCGAGGCCTGCAGCGCGTCGGCATCGACAATGGCGATGCGGCCGTTCTTCACGGCGTCCATGTGCTTCGTCACCGGATCACTCTTCAGGAACTCCAGCTTCTTCTCGTAGTCATCCGCCGGGAAACGCCGACGGTCCATGCGCGCAATCACCAGAATGGTGGGATTGGCCTTGGCGATGGTCTCCCAGCCCACGGTCGGCCACTCCTCGGCCGAGGTCACCACGTTGCGCAGACCCAGCTCCTTCAGCATGTAGCCGGCCACACCCTTCTGACCCGCCATGTACGGGTCCACGTCCATGTCGGCGCTGGAGAACCACACCGCCGCCGACAGATCCTTGATGCCCGAAGCCTTCACCTTCTGCACGGCGGCGGCCTGGCGTGCCTTCAGATCATCCACCAGGGCCTGGCCGTTTGTCTCCACATCGAAGATCTCGGCCAGTTGCGAAATGCTCTTGTAGAGCGCGGCGATGTCATAGGGCTTCGTGCGCGTGCCGTCGGCGCCCACCAGATTGTCCTTGCCCTCGCAGTCCGACGGCATCAGGTAGGTGGGGATCTTCAGATCATGAAACTGCTCGCGCGTGGCCACCACGCCTTCCTTGCCGATCTGAGCTTATCGTACCGCTAGGGCTTGCGGAGATTGGATTTACTGCACTTTCGCCCGCGATACCGCTTACGTTATTTATGTAGGCTACGGTGCTTATTTTATTCCATTCTCTACCGATTTTCAAAAACGCGCGCTGGCTGTCTAGGATCTCTTTAAACATCGGATCTTTCGCCGCTTCCTCGTCTAAGATTTCATTCGTTGCTTTTTTAAGCGCGGCTATCACGTCCGCAGGGAAGTCACGCACTTGCACGTCCGGAAACTGCGCTTTTAGCTCCGCCCAAATGCGAGCGTTTTCATAAAAGCCCTTATTTTGGAAATTCTCTCCGGCAAGTCTTGCTGCAGCCTCTAAGATCGCTTGAAGATCCGCAGGCAGCTTCTCTAGCGCCTTTTGATTTACCAGCAGTTGGCAGTCCCCCATAGGCTCTTGCCAGCCTGTGTAGTAGTATTTAGCCACTTTGTGAAATCCAAGTGGCATATCATAGACAGGGCTTACCCACTCGACCGCATCGATCGTACCCATCTCTAACGCCATAAATAGCTCGCCCGTAGGCACCGTGTTTATAGTGGCGCCCAGCTTGCTCATCACCTCTCCGCCTAGCCCCGGTATGCGGAATTTAAGCCCTTGCAAATCTGCAACCGAGTTGATCTCTTTTTTAAACCAGCCACCCATTTGCATGCCGGTAGATCCCATCAAAAAGGTCTTCATGCCGTATTGTGCAAACATCTTATCATTAAGCTCTCGCCCACCACCATAATAATACCACGCGTGCTGCTCATCAGTAGTCATACCGAAAGGCACCGCCGTCCAGAGCATAGTTTTGGCGTCTTTGCCTTTATAATAATAAAGCGAAGTATATCCTAGATCGTATTGACCGCTTTTGACGAAGTCGAATACGCCAAAGCTTGCCTTGTGCTTGCTCGGCGTATCGATGCGGATCTGAAGCCTGCCGCCACTAAGGCTTTCGGCATAGTTTTTAAAATCCTCGGCGGCAGCGCCCAAAACGGGCGTAGTCGCCTCCCACGTACTAGCAAGTCTTAGGCGATATACCTTATCGTCGCCGAAAAGCTGCGAGCCCAAAAGCATGAGACATGCAAACAAAAAAATCTTTTTCATTTCTATCCTTTCATAAAGTTTTAAATTCATAAAATTTCAAAATTTAGCGCGCCGCCGGCTTAAAATTTAATCGCGTCCTGCGTTACTGCTACGAAATTCTGATTCGCGGTGTCTATTTTATCGACACGTTGCTTTCTATTCTATTTTACGACGCTTCATCTTATAGACACCTTGCTTTGCAGACGTCTTATTTTGCGATATTTTGTTTCTAAGCGCTCTACCCAAGCTTTTTATTTTACAATGCCTGGCTTTGCGACTATAGGGCGCCACGTTAGTTTTATTTCGCCGCATTCGGGCGTACCTACTTGCACCTGCGCCATATCTAGCGATAATATTTTATCAAGCGCGCTTGCTTAAAAGCCTCTGGCGCGGATCTTTTTTGCTTAGAAACAACAAAAGTATCTTAAAATGCTATCTTTGCGCTTTTGCAGATAAAATTCTCTTTTTCTTTCAAAGCGAGCTTTGTCATTTCAGCAAGCTTAGACGCTACGCCATTTTTTGATCTTAGACGGCAGAATCGTGCTTTTAAATTTAAAATTCCGCAATCAGCGCACTCTTAGCACCGCACTGGCAAGCAAAGATTTAGCCTTTATATTTGAATTTTGCACCTTAGTTAAGCACAAAATTCCGCGCGGAGTTTTGATGCAAATTCCGCGCGAAGCCTAGATTAGAATTTTACGCAGAGCCACCCCGCGTTGTCTAAAATTTTTTGCAAAATTCCGTGCCGCAAAATGCACTTAAAATTTTAAATTTGCTATTGCGCGGAATTTCTTAGCGTAAATTCCAGACCTTGAAATTTTGCTCTTGTTTGACAGCATAAAATTTTAAAACAAAATTCTGTAGCCGCTATGCCATAAAATTTTATTCGCAAAGCCTACTTGCTAAATTTTAAAATTTTGAGCCTAAGTCCGTAAAATTCCGCATTTCGCATTTTAGAAATTCTATTTCGCAAAATTTTATCTCGCGGATTTATCACTCCATAAATTTCTGCGCTAAATGAAATTTTACTCCGCATAGTTTGCGCTTCGTAAAATTCTAGCCCGCAAAATTTCACTTAAAATTTCGCGAGCTAGCCCTTATTTTCAAATAACTCCGCGTGTTTGCTACGCAAAAACTCGACCACGGCGATCACTTCGTCCGCGCCGCTAGCGTCCGAGTTCGCAAGCACCGTGTCGATATTTTCGATGTATAACTGCGCCGCATCAGCGAGCCGCTCGCGCTTCACGCCAGCATAAAGCAGCATCGCGTCAAGCAGGATGTTGATCTCGTAGATGAGGTCCTGCTCGGCGATTTTTTCGTCATTATTTTTCATCTTCTTCCTTTGAAATTTGAGTTTTTTTTCTCGATTAGATCCACGATTTGCGCCTTTACGGCTTCGTACGAGCTCGCGTCCTTAAAGCCCGCAAACATCCCGCCGCTCGCGTTTACGTGCCCGCCGCCGCCGAGGAGCAGCTTTGCCATTTCGCTTACGTCGATCTTGCCGTCGGCGCGGAAGCTGAGTGTTTTCTTGCTCGTTACGTCGATGAAAAAATCGACATCAGGGTTTTGCGTCAAAAAGTCGTTGCCAATAACGCTTACGTTGCCGATATTGTAGGTCAAAATGCCCTTTTTACCTAGATAATTGATCTCAAAACGCTGCTTTTGCGCACTTAGGCGGGCGACTACGAAATGCGAAACGAGATTGCTTAGCGTATCGTCGCGCTCGCTTTTAAAAAATTCTTTCTTTATGCCGTGCAGCGCGCTATCTAGCGCAATGTGTGCATTCGGCTCGTCTTGAAATTTAAAAATTTTTTCTAACAGGAAAAAGATATAATCCCTGCTCTCCTGCTCAAACATAATTTTATTGATCTCTTTCGCGCCCGAGACCATGCCGAGGCAGACCTTGCCGAGCTCAAACTCGCTCTCGTCTTTTAGCCAGATATCCACGGCGTTTACGACGCGCACGAGCTTATCCAGCCGCGCCGCGCCGCCGAACATCGCGCTGAAAAAATCATAGGTGATCTTCGTAGCGCAGCGCGAAGAGTCTAGGAAATACCACGGGAATTTTTTCGCGCACTCAAGTCCGCTTTGATGATGATCCAGAAGGATCACGCGAGCGTTGCGACTGGCTAGTTCGCCGCTAAATTTCTCGCACTGCGCGGGTAGTAAATTTAGATCGGTGATTAAAACCAGGCTTTTCTCGTCCGTGTCTGCAGCGAGCCGCTCATCGATACGAACGAGGATGAGATCAAATTTTTCGTTTATTTCCTTGCCGTAGTTGGCGTTGAAAAATTCCACGCCCGTCAAGTAGTGCACCGCGACGAACTGCGCGCCGTAGCCGTCCAGATCGGTGTGGCTTAGGTGATATATTTTCATTTGCGTTCTTTGCCGATGATGTCTGCTAGCGTGATCGTATCCATATACTCATCGACTTTCTCTTGAAGCTCGCCGAACATTAGATTGACGCGGCACAGCGTGCGACCGTTCGGGCAGGCGTCGATCCCCTCGGCGGTGCAGTCAAATACCGTCGCCTTGCGTCTTTCGGCGCTTTTGATGATCTCGCTTAGCGTAATCTCGTCCGCATTGCGCGCGAGCACAAAGCCGCCTTTGGCGCCTTTGAAGGAATTTAAAAGTCCCGCGCGAGCTAAATTTTGTAAAATTTTAGCCAAAAAGCTGCGTGAAATTCCAAGCTCGCTAGAGATCGAATCGACATCCATCGATTCCTCCTTGCCCGCGATACAGATCATTGAAAGCAGGGCGTATTCGCTTGCTTTTGTAAAAAGCATTTATTCTCTCCTTTGGTGTCAAAGCGTGCATTTTACACAAAGAAAGCAAAAATTTAGGTTAATTAAGTATAATCGCTTCCTATTTTACCGATCAGGAGGTCATCATGGCTTTAGACACGGCTCAAAAAGCACAGATAGTTGCGAAATTCGCTAGAAGAGAGAAAGATACGGGCTCTGCAGAGGTGCAAATCGCGCTTCTTACCGAGAGGATCACGCTTCTTACCACTCATTTGCAAGCAAATCCGAAAGATTTTTCATCTCGCTTAGGACTGCTAAAGCTAGTAGGTCAGCGCAAAAGAATGATGAAATATCTTAAAAACAAAGACTACGCAGTTTACTCCAAGCTCGTTAGCGAGTTAAATTTAAGAGATAAATAAGCTCCTTTGCTCGTGGCGGCGTTTATTTTCGTCGCCGTGACTTATACGCAGTGTCCGTCAAACGGCGGGCGCTTTTTTTATGCCTGGAATTTCGGCTTCCGTTTCGCTTACGAAATGTTTAAATTTATTTGGAATTTTGAAGTTCAGCTAAATTTGGTGTGGATAATTAAATTTAGTTTTAAAGGATTTTTGTGAGTTATTTCCACGGTATCGCGATTGATGTGAAAAAAGAGTCCGGATCCCACACAGACAGCCTCGCAGATGCGGATATTTCGAATGATGCAGCTTATGCAGCGGTATGGCAATTTCGGTTAAAAGGGCAGGGCGCGGACGTTTTTAAAATAAAAACGGACGATGGTTTTTATATTTTTGAAGGCGATGAAATCGCCAGCTATGCTCCCGCTAGCCATGATAGCAAAGAAAAAGAATGCTTAAAAAATATCTCAAAAGGCGTAGATATCTTAAGGCGCTTATCGTTGCCTGAGCCCATTTTGCCGGCCGGGAGACACGGATT
>NZ_CALIMQ010000085.1 GCF_938045535.1 uncultured Campylobacter sp.
CCTACCCGGTCGCAGACGAGCAATCTGCTCCACTCTCAGCCGTCAACCACCTGCGACCCACCTTAAATGTTTTAAAATTTTACGACCTCATTTTAAAATTTAGCACTCAAGCTTAAAGCAAAATTTCAAATCAAAGCCGCGTAAACAGGTCCAAACAAACACCGACTAAAATCCGCAAACCAGCAACTAAATTCCACAAGCATAGCGGCTAAATCAAAACCTATGTAAGTCGAATCCGCCACTAAAATTTAGCGAGAGAATTCCATCGTACGGCTCATTTTTTGCGCAGCAGATCCTTTAGACTCGCCCTTACATCCTTGCCACGCAGAATTTGCGCGACTTCGGTAGCGATCGGAGCGTAGATCTTGTGCTTTGTCGCGATATTTACGACCGCTTCGGTCGTAGCCACGCCCTCGGCGACCTCGCCCAACTCGCGCAGAATTTCTTCGAGCCCTTTGCCGCGCGCAAGTCCTAATCCCACGCGGTAGTTTCGCGATAGCGCGCTCGAGGCGGTCAAAAACAGATCGCCCACGCCGCTTAAGCCCAAAAAGGTCTCGTCGCGCGCGCCGAAAAACTTGCCAAAGCGCGCGATCTCTACGATGCCGCGCGCGATCAGGCTCGCTCTAGCGTTATTTCCGAGCTCAAGTCCATCGCAAACGCCGCTAGCGATGGCAATGACGTTTTTATACGCGCCACACACCTCTGCGCCAATGATATCGCCACTAGTGTAGGTCTTGATGTAGGCAGGGAAAGCGCT
The DNA here is from genome assembly GCF_938045535.1 of uncultured Campylobacter sp. GTDB lineage: Bacteria > Campylobacterota > Campylobacteria > Campylobacterales > Campylobacteraceae > Campylobacter_B. The sequence continues at coordinate 758 of NZ_CALIMQ010000085.1, forward strand.
TGCGAAAAGTTCGGCTAGATTTTCGTTACACGAGCTTACGACGAGCGCGCAAGGCAGCTTTTGCATGACTTCGGTGGCAAACGACGGGCCTGATAGATAAGCAAGATTGCCGCGCGCGACATACGCTTCAAAAATTTCGTTCAAAAACCTACCGCTAGCCGCGTCGATACCCTTGGAAGCGACTAGAATTTTTTGATTTTTGTAGGTGAAATTTTGATCCAGCCACTGCGCGGTTTGTTGTGCCGCGAGCGCAAAAACGAGCGCTTCGCACTCCAGTGCCTCGCTCACGCTTACAAAATGCGGAATTTGTCTTGGCGTGCGCGAAGTGATGACGCATTCGTTTTTTGCGCTAAGCGTGTCAAAAAGTGCGCTACCCCATTTGCCCGCGCCGATAACCGCGATTTTCATTATGTTCCTTTTTAAAAATTTATTCGCAAATTTGCGGTTTTTTAAATTTCATTCTCTTGAAATTCACGCTCTTTGAAAAATTAGCCCAAAAGCGCCGACATGAGCCTGCACAAATGCTAGCCAAAGCCACGCTTTAAAATTCGCTTTTTGAAATTTCATCTCGTCAAAATTTCGTCTCATTAAAATTTTGCGCTTTTGAAATTTACTCAGCCAAAACTTCGCTTTTTTAAAATTTACCTCGCTAAAATTTCATACTTTTAAGGTTTTGCTCTTCCGTCAAAAACACTTTCACAAAAAGCGCGGCAGTGAACGAATGAGGATTTTGAAACTCCATTATACGTTTTAAATTTCACTCACGCATCGCCAAGGCAAATCAAATTTTTAAAAATTTTACTCAGACGCCCGATCGCAAATCGCGCTTTTAAACCCACTTAAATCTATCAAGGCGTGCTTTGGGCCTAGATGATCTGCGGTCGCTCGCCACGTTATCGTTTGGCGCAAGGTTTGGGGCACGCGCATCCGACGCAGCGATTGATTAAATTTAGCCTACACATCGACTCACCACTCAAATTCGACCCTGCGTATTCGATCCTATCCGCGCACCCGAGTTGCCGTTTTTGCTCCCTCAGGCAGAGTAATTTTACGCATTCCCTGAGAGCTTTGCCGCACTTTGACGATAGCCGTAAGTAAAATTCCTAACGGACGCGCTTCTTAAACCCCTCCGTCGCAGACCGACACTTGATGCAAACAGCCCGCACGAGAAAAAACGAACTCAAAAGAACAAAACGTGCGCGAGGAGAGCAGGTAGCCGCCGAGATCGCGCCGAATAAAATTATAACACGTAAAAGCCTTCGTCATTGGCGCGTGAAAGCTTTAGCTCGAAGCAAAACGCTGCGAGCAGATTTAAAATTTTATCCCTAAGGGCTTTATCTATCGCATACGCCGCGCCGCATTAATTCGCCGCAAAAGCTGCGAAATCAGCCCAGCTTCTGTTTTAAAAGCTGGTTCACCTTCGCGGGGTTAAACGCGCCCTTGCCCTCTTTCATCACTTGACCTACGAAGAAGCCGAATAGCTTGTCCTTGCCGCCGCGATAGTCCGCGACCTTCTCCTCGTTTTCACTCATCACGCGCGCTATGATCTCCAAAATCGCGCCGTCGTCGCTTACCTGCCTCAAGCCTAGCTTGTCGATGACTGAGCTTACGGCCTCGTCGTGCTCCATTAGATAATCAAGCACCTCTTTGGCGGCCTTTTGCGACACTGCGCCGCCTTCGATCGCGCTTAAAAGCTCGTTCATCTTCGCACTGTTTACTGGCGAATCCTCGATCGTAACGCCGTTTTTGAGCCTGCCCGCAAGCTCGACGGTAAGCCAGCTGACGCAGAGTTTGGGCTCGTGCCCCGCCGCGATCAGATCCTCAAAAAATCGCGCGTTTTCGTAGGTCGAGATTATGATCTCGGCATCCTTCTCTTTAACGCCCAGCTCGCGGACGTAGCGGGCCTTTTTCTGATCTGGCAGCTCGGGGATATGCTGCGCAGCAGCTAGCATCTCGTCATCCACGATCACGGTTAGCAGGTCGGGATCTGGGAAATAGCGATACTCGGCGCTGTCTTCTTTACTACGCATCGGTTTGGTGATAAACTTAGCGGTGTCGAAAAGGCGCGTTTCTTGCACGACCTCTTGCTCATATTTGCCATCCTGCCACGCTTCGATCTGACGCTCGATCTCGAACTCGATCGCCTTTTGGATAAATTTAAAGGAGTTTAAATTTTTAATCTCCACGCGCGTGTAGAGCTTTTGCTCGCCTTGCGGACGGATACTGACGTTTACGTCGCAGCGAAACGAGCCCTCTTGCATATTCGCGTCGCTGATATTTAAAAAGCGCAAAATGCTGTGGAGTTTTTTTAGATACGCGACCGCCTCGTCCGCAGAGCGCATATCAGGCTCGCTTACGATCTCCAAAAGCGGCGTACCGGCGCGATTTAGATCGACTAGGCTTCGCGAGCTTTCGTGGTTATTTTTGCCCGCGTCCTCCTCCAGGTGCGCGCGCGTGATGCCGATGCGCTTACTCTGTCCCTCCGCAGCTATAAAAAGCTCGCCGTGCTCGACGATCGGGATCGTCCACTGCGAAATTTGATACGCCTTGGGAAGGTCGGGATAGAAGTAGTTTTTGCGGTCGAATACTGACTTGCGATTGATCGTCGCATTGACGGCGGTACCGAAGCTGATGGCTTTTTTAACCGCCTCCTCGTTTAGCACGGGAAGAGCGCCCGGAAGCGCCAGGCAGGTCGGGCAGACGTGAGAATTCGCCTCATCGCCGAAGCTCGTGGGGCAGGAGCAGAAAATTTTGGTTTTGGTATTTAGCTGGCAGTGTACCTCCAGGCCGATCACGGTTTCAAACATAAACTTAACCTTTTAGAATAAAAATTTCGCGTAATTTTACAATCTTTTGCTTTAATACTCGCTTGTAGCGGCGCGCGGCGCGGCTAAATTTTAAAATTTAATCGGATAGATTTCTATTCGCCGCCGCTAAGGAGCTTTTCTTTCAGATCGAAAACATCAACCATCAAGCAGGTGATGATTACGCATATCACGCCCGGAGCGGTGCAGATGAAGAGGAATTTTAACCCCAAAAAATAAAATGACGGATAGGCAAAAAAGACGAATGCGCCGACGAAAATCAATCCGAACGACGCACCCACGAGGAAGTATAATAAATTTCGCTTAAAATTAATGCTCATCGACGATCACGGCGCCCGCTAGATAAACGTAGCTTAAAACCATGAAAATAAAAGTCTGCAAAATCGCCATAAAAGTAAGCAGCGCAAACGGTACCATCGGTATTAGTGCAGGAGCGAGAGTAAGCATAACGAGCAGGAAGGTATCGTCGCCTTTGATGTTTCCAAAAAGTCGGAAAGAAAGCGATACGACGCGCGAAAAATGCGAGACGATCTCTATGACGAACATAAACGGAGCTAGGATTTTCACCGGCCCCATAAAGTGCTTTAGGTAGTTGATCACGCCATGCTCGCGAACGCCCTCAAAATGGTAGTACAACCAAACGCAAAGCGTAAGCGAAAGGGTTAAATTTAAACTCGCGCTCGGCGACTCAAAGCCCGGCACCAAGCCTATAACGTTACTAAAAAATATCACAAATCCCAATGTTGCGATTAGCGGAAGATATTTTTTGGCTTGTTCCTCACTACCCATCGCGTCCTTACCGATCGTTAGTACGCCGCTTAGGTAGGCTTCGGCGATGTTTTGCATGCCATGTGGCACAAGCTGAAGCGAGCGAGTGGAGCAAAGCGCGACGGCTACGATGATAGCGACGACCAAAAAGAAGTAAAAAAGGTAGATAAAAGTGTGGTCGTAAGAAATTAAACCGCCGAAAAGGAAGATGTCTTTTAGCATAAAAACCCTTGATCGTTAAAATTTGAGGCGTATTTTACACTTCTATTCGTTAAAGTATATTTAAATTTGCGCTAGCGAGTGAAATTTTGAGCTTTGCGAGTTCTCACACCGCTTACTTGCCTAGCACTTTCGTCTAGCTTGCACACCATTTCTGCGGGAATTTTGCGTTTTTTTGGCATTTAGCTCCATATTTACAGCGAATGAAAAAATTTTTGCTAGTAAGCACGAAATTTACGGCTACACTGCCAATTCGCTATTTTTGCAAAATAGAATTTAATCTAGCGTATACAGAGAAGCCCTAAGCCGGCTGTGCGGTAAAATTTACGTTTACGAATACAAAAAATACAATAAAATTCTACCGCGACGGCACCGCGATAAATTCCAAGAATTCCAAGAATCACGCTCAGCCCAAAAAATCATAGTTAAAATTTAGCAAACTCAAGACCCGATTGCTAAAATTTTATAAAATTTATATAGATGTCGGAATTACTCCTGCCAGAATCACTTACATCTTTAATTGTTAATACCCCACCAGAAATTTGATAAGTAATTTTAGTCTTACTATATTCACTTTCCAATATAATTGTTTTAGCTTTTTGATCAACCTTAAAAT
>NZ_CALIMQ010000086.1 GCF_938045535.1 uncultured Campylobacter sp.
TTTCAGGCACCAAAAAGCCCTCGTAAAACGGCGCCGTGGCGTTGTATTCGCGCTCAAGCTCGCTAAAGCTTAGCCCGCGATCTTTCGCAAGCTGTTTTAAAAACACGATCGTAGTCTCTCCCGGGATCAGCTTAATCTCGTTCATCACGGGCTTTGCGACGCTTAGCTCATACAAAAATTGATATTTAGGCAAATTTTCGCCGCTAAGCTCCAGCTCGCCGGTTTTTGCGCCGCCGTAAAAAGAAAGTAGCCTCGCGTCGAATTTGCTAAATTTAGGATAGCTCTTTGAGAGTTGCGATAAAATTTTCGTTGAACTGCCTTGTCCTATCTGCACGGTTGTCGCGTTGCCGACGCGCTCGTATAGATCAAAGCCCACGGCCAAAAGGACGATAGCCGCAAGCTCGATACAAATGCACACCGCTTTGATGAGTTTTATAAAGAATTTCATGCGTTCCTTTCAAAATTTAGCTGAAATTATAGGCAAATAAGCCAAAATTTTGAATAAATTTCATATTATAAGCGCAGTTTTTCGGCACGCCCGATTTGGTTTTGGGGCGGAGTTTTTTGATGGGGCGATGATGTTTAGAACTTTGGCTAGATTTTTTTTGTGCATAACCATACTTTTTATAATCTGTGCGGTAGGCCTAAAGCACGGTATAACGATTTCACAGCTGGACGTGGGCTTTGCAAAGCTTGAGGGGTTTTATCTCAAGCTAAATAAAGGTCTCGTGCTGCGCATTAAAAATCTTGAAATTACGCAAAATAATACACAAAATTTAGAGCAAAATTCCACCGATCTGCGCACGCAAAGCGAGAAAATTTTGGAATTTAGCAAAAAAATCTCGCTCATCAACTCCTTTTTTGAAGAGATCGACGTGCAAAATTTGAAGATCAAGGGCGAAAGTCTAAAGCTAAAATACAAAAGCGACGTTTTTTACGCTGACACGCGGTTTTTTAGGCTAAACTCGCAGATCACGCCGAGCGCAAACGGGCTAAACTTCGATCCGATCGAGCTTGAACTAAATGATTTTAATCTCACTCTGCACGGCACGGCGCGAGCAAATTTCAGAGCCGATACGTATGATTTTAACGGCACCTTCGCTTCGCACGAGATCGCAGGCGAGCTTGACGTGCACAATATCGGCTCGGAGCTAAATATCGAGATAAACCGCGCCTCGGCTTTGAGCCTGAAAAATTTTATGAATGAGCTGGGCGCACTTACGGGGCTAAATCCTCTTGCGAACGAGTGGATCTACGGCAAGGCGGTCGCGCAAAACTACTATATCGAAAATCTGCATGCCAAAGTCGATCTGAAAGATCCGCGCCCGATCGCCGAAAATGTCAGCGCCACGGCTTACGCGCAGGATCTTACGATAAAATTTCAACCGCAAATCGAGGCCGTAACGGTAAAAGACGCCAATATCACGCTTAAAAACGATTTTCTAAGCTTTACGCTAAATGAGCCTAAATTTAAAGGCAAAAGCCTGGAGGGAAGCAGCGTGCGTATCGGCGGGCTTTTTGAAGAGAAGCCGGTCGTATATCTGGATCTGCGAACTAAAGAGAGTTTGGGCAAAGACCTTATAGTGATCCTGCAAAGCTACGGCATAGACGAGCCCGTATATCCGCTAGGCGGTGGGATCGATGCGCGCGTGCTGATAGATGTGGACGTCGAAAAGGAAAGCGCCAAGGTCGATGCGAACGTGACACTAAAAGATGCCGATCTGATGATCTCTAAAGCGAAATTTCACTCCAAAGCCGCGCGGGTGCACATCACCGAGAAAAAAATCGACATCAAAGACGCGAATCTGCAAAATGAAATTTTTAACGCCACGGCAAGCGGCAGTATCGATATCGCCACGCGCAAGGCTAAATTTAACGGCACAATCCATAGCTTCAATCTCTCCCCGAACGGCAAAGAAATTTTAAAATTTGGCGACGCGCGAGATAATATAAGCCTTGATTTTAGCGGCAAAGCGCCGGTGCTGAGCTCGCAATTTTTAGGCGCGAAGATGAGCTTCGGCGAGCGGATCGAGATCAGCTCGCCCGATATTAGCGGAATTCTGCCCTTTTCTAAGACGCTTAAAAACGCGGGCATTAGCGGCGGAGATCTTAAAATTTTAACCAGCGATTTTACAAACTTAGATATCAGCAGTAACAATCTCATCTTTGATTTCGGTCTGCTAAACAAAGACGGAAGCCATTATAAAAACGACTCTTTCGCGCTTCGGGTGCGCGGCGGCGATCTGGAAGGCTCTAGCGGAAGCGGTAAAATTTCTCTTAAAATCAACAAAGGCGGCAACTTCGTCTCTTTAAAAGACGTGGACGTCGCGATCAATACAAGCGTGCAAACCAGCGAGTTTAATAGCGGCACGAAGGAGCGCTCGCCGATAAATTTCAGCGGGCAAAATTCTGCGATCGTGCTATCAGATCTTAATAAGACGCTTAAATTTATGCACTTTAACGGCGTGCTGGACGGCAAAAATATGAATTTAAACGCAAGCTTTAAACGCGGCGACGTGAAGTTGATCTTTAAAAAGAGCTTGCTTCAAATTTTTGCGCAAAACATCAGCGGCGAGGCGCTTAATCAATTCCTGGGCTCGCAGAGCTTCGACGGAGGGGTATTTACGCTAAAAGCAAGCGGCATCGATCCGCGCAACTATCGCGGCGAGATCAACGTGCAAAACACCTATCTGAAGGACTACATCATCTATCAAAGGCTGCTTAGCTTTATAAACTCCGTGCCGTCGCTACTTACGTTTAAGACGCCCGATTTCAACGATCGCGGCTTTAGCGTGCAGAAGGGTAAAATTTACTTTCGCCGTAGCGGCGATAAAATTTACATAAATGCGATGAACTTTACCGGCAGTAGCGCAGACATCGCGGGCAACGGCGAAGTGGATATGAAAAGCGGCGCGCTAAATATCGATCTGGAGCTTAAATACCTCAAAGACGCAAGCTCGATAATCTCAAAAATCCCGCTGCTAAATCATATCATCTTGGGCGAAAACAATACGATCTCCACGATCATCGAGATCCGCGGCACGATGAAAAAGCCTACCTACTCGACCGGCGTTGCGACCGACGTGCTAAAAACGCCGTATAATCTCATCAAAAACACGCTGATGCTGCCCTTTGTGATCTTCGGCGACAGCGAGGAGAGCAAATGAAATTCCCGCTCGATTATAAGGATAGCTTTGAAAAATCGCTGCTGTTTTGGCTCGTAAAATTCGTGCGCTACAAGCTAAGCGCGCTATCGAATAAGGAGCTGAAAAACGACGCGCTGTTTCGCCGCGCAAGTCTGGCGCTAAATCACGAGGTAGCAAGTATCGGCGAACTCGAGCGGCTCGCAAAAGACGCGCGAAATGCGGGACTTACCGGCATCAATACCTATTTTAACCCGCTTAAAAAATTTTACGAAGCGATAGTAGAGTACGGCCTTGAGAGTATGAAAAATATCGATGAGGAGCTTTTGAGCGAAATTTTAGCCTCGATTACAGGCGGTCTGAGCGATGCGAGCAAAAAAAACTACCGAATCGCGCTGATAAATTTTTTCGGCTTCATCGACCGCCAAAACGAGCAGGACGGCACCTCGCACAACTACGGCATCGAGCTTAAGCACTGGGGCGGCATTAGCGGCAGCCGCGGCACGAAGCTTCCGGAGTTTATGAGCGAGGAGGAGCTGAAGCGGTTTTTGGACGCGATAAATTTAAGCGAGTTTCCCTCATTTGCCCATCGCAACCGCCTAATCGTAAAAATAATCGTCTACACCGGCATCCGCGTGGGCGAGGCGATAAATCTCAAGCGCAAAGATATCGCGCCCGAGGGCGATCTTTTCGTCATCCGAATCCGCGGCAAGGGCAATAAATACCGCATCGTAATGATCAAGCGCCACCTAATTGAGGAGCATCTAAACGCGCTGGAGACGAACTTTGCTAACAAAGAGGGCTATCTTTTCATCACCAAAAACGGCGCGCCGCTTACCCAGGCATACGTCAGCGGCATAGTGGAGAAAATTTTAATGAGCGCGGGCATCCGCAAGGAAAAAAACGGCGCTCACATGCTGCGCCACACCTTCGCGACGATGCTTTATAAAAAGCAAAAGGACCTCGTGCTCGTCCAAGAAGCCCTCGGCCACGCGAGCCTAAATACTTCGCGCATCTACACCCA
>NZ_CALIMQ010000087.1 GCF_938045535.1 uncultured Campylobacter sp.
GACGCGAAGCTGCAAAGAATGGGCGCTAAAATTTATATCCACGAGGAGGATGCCTTTATGCTGCGGACCGATCCCTTTGAGACGATGCCAGAGTCCATAGAAGCGGACGTACTCGTAAAAGGGCAGGAGCAAAGCCTTGAAATAGCGGGCTTTAACGTTAAATTTAGCCTTTTTGCAGGACATACGCCGGGCAGCTGTATGATCGAAGCGGGCGGCGTTATCTTTAGCGGCGACGTCATATTCAAAGGCTCTATCGGCAGGTGGGATTTTCCCTTTTCAAGCGGCGCGCAGATGAGAGAGTCTTTGCATAAAATTTTGCGGATAGAGGGCGATTTTACGCTCTATCCGGGGCACGGTCCGAATACGAGCCTGCAGGCCGAGAGGCAAAATTTAAAATATTTTTTGCAACTTTTTGAGCGCTGATCGTTTAAATTTAACCGCGCTTCGTCGCGCAAAGAGCGGTGTGAAGCTGTGTGAAGCCGATCGGCGTTAAATTTTATACCGCTTTACTCGCGGGCGCTAGAATTTGTGCCGCTTTGCTCGCATTGCAGGCGCCGAAATTTACAGCTTTATTTGCCGCTGCGGGCGTTAAACTCTGCGCTGAGTTCGCACCACGCGCGTATTGGCGTGCTCTGCGTATATAAAATTTTAAAATTTACCGCTGCTTATTAAATTTAGTAAAATTTCGCGCCGCTGCGCGTGTAAAACGTAACGCAAAAGGCAAAATTTAAAATTTGCGCCGCCGTACCGATCCTAACCGCTACAATGCGATCTAATTCAATTCGAGCCCGCCAAATTTAGCTAAATTCCGCGCTCTGTCGAATGCAAAATTTTCTTTGCGAGCCGAATAAATTTTGATAAAATTTTACGCGTTTTTAAAGGCGCAAATTACGCCCGAAGCTCATTTCATATCGGTGTACGGGTACACGAAAGATGTTTCAAAGGTGCGGATCACGCCCGAAGCCGCACATAAATACGCCTCGGGGCGGGGTAGCCCTCGATCGTGCGCGAGCCGTCGAGCGGGTCTAGGAAATTCTCCAAGCTTTGCCCGTCGATCCACTCCGTTTTGCGCTGCTCGCTAGCATCCGTGGGCTTTTGTGCCAAAATTTCAAAATCCTTAAATTTCGCCCTCTCGCACCAATTCTGCAGCGCGCCGACGGTCGGGACGAAGTAGATATTTGAAATTTTTGAGTAGCTGTTTTTCGGGCACAGCGCGAAATCGCCCGCCCCCTCGATATACATCGTGTCTAAAAACACCTCGCCGCCCGCATTTAGCGAGGCTCGCAGATCTTTTAGCATCTTTACGGGATCGCTGCGATGGTAGATGACGCCGAGGCAGAAGATCGTGTCGAATTTGTGCTCGTAAAACGGCAGATGCTCCACGCCCAAAAGCTCGAATTTCGCGTCGCTGCGGAGGAATTTCTCGATGAAGCGAAACTGCAGATAAAATAGCGCGCTAGGATCAAACCCCACTAGCCGCGCAGGCGCTAGTTCGCTTGCGCGAAACATATAGTAGCCGTTGTTGCAGCCCACATCGGCGACGGTTTTGCCGCTCAGATTTAAAAACGGCCGCAGCAGGTTAAATTTCACGAAGCTTCGCCACTCGGCATCGATAAAAAGATCATTCAGCGCAAAAGGCCCCTTGCGCCACGGCTTTAGCGCTCGCGCGATACGCAAAATTTCATCTCTCTGCTCCGCGCTAGCGCTAAAGCTTGCGCGCACGACGTCGCCGCACTCGCAGTCGCACTCGCCTATTTGTAGCGCCTCGATCGCGCTTAAAATTTCGCGGTTTTATTTAGGCGGCAAGCGTAGCGGTTGCCGCGCGGAATTAGGAGCCACGGAATTTTGTCGCGTAGAATTCCGTCGCACCGCAGAGCCTTACGGGCAAGATGAGCGGGTTTTTCCAGCGCCGAGCAAACAGCGCCTAGTAAGCAGCGCTAAATTTAAC
>NZ_CALIMQ010000088.1 GCF_938045535.1 uncultured Campylobacter sp.
ACCTCGGTAAATTCTGAAAATTCCGCAGGCACAAATTCTACAAACTCAAATTTGAAAGGTACTGCGAATTCCACGAGCAAAAATTTTACAAATAAAAATTCCGCTGGCGTTGCGAACTCTACAAATAAAAATTCTGCAAAAGCCGCTAATTTGGCTAAATTTAAAAATGCGAATTCTGCAAGTGCTTTAAATTCTACAAACGGCATAAATTCTGATAATTCTAAAAGCTTTACAGCAGAAAATTCCCAAAATTCTAAAAATCAGGCAGCTGGTGCGCTTCCTGCCAGGCGTAGAATTTTTGGCTTCATAAAAAATTATGAGTTTTCAAAGCATATTTTGCTGATGATTTTGTTTGCATTTGCCTTTAGCGTGGCGTTTCGCATGTGGTGGGTGCACTGGGCGAGCGGCTTTGTGAACTACTTTTTTTGGGATGGCGAGCTGATGATAAACACAAACGACGGCTACGCCTTTGCAGAGGGCGCGCGCGACCGCCTCGCCGGCTTTCATCAGCCCAACGATCTTAGCTACTTTAGTGCACCGCTTTCGATCGTGACGGCGTTTTTGGCTGAAATTTTGCCCTTTAAAATCGAGACGATCTTCGTTTATCTGCCGGCTTTGTTTAGCTCGCTCATCGTAGTGCCGATATTGCTTATCTCAAGCGAGTTTCGCTGCATGCGCGCGGGCTTCATCGGCGCGCTTGTCGCGAGCGTGGCGAATAGCTACTACAACCGCACTATGGCGGGGTATTACGACACCGATATGCTAAATATCGTGCTTGCGATGTGTATTTTGTGGGCGCTCATCCGTATCTGCACGCGCGGCTCGCGCAGCACGCTGTTTTGGCTGGGCGCGTTTACGATATTTTATATGTGGTGGTATCCGTCCAGCTTTTCACTAAATTCCATGATGCTCGCCATGTTTTTCGCCTACACGCTGATTTTCAAGCGAAAAAGCAGGGTGAATTACGAAGCGATGATTATCATTTTGATCGCGCTTTGCTCCACGCCTTTGGTAGCTAAAATTTTAATCTCGCTTGCGCTATTTTGGCTCTTTGCGTTTAAAGGAAAGCTATTAAATTTTAAAATTTTAGCGATTATCGGCGCACTTGCCGTAGTCTTTTTCGTCGCAAACGGAGGTCTTAGTCCGATCATCTTTCAGGCGAAATTTTATATCTTCCGCTCCTTCGCGGACAACGCCGATACGGCATTTCATTTTTTCAACGTCAATCAAACAATCCAAGAATCTGGCATCGTGCCAACTAATATCTTTATGGAGCGCATCAGCTCGCACGTCGCGGTTTTCGTGATCGCGGCAATCGGATATTTGCTGCTTTGCTTTAGGCATAAGGAATTTTTGCTCTCGATCCCGCTTTTGCTTTTGGGCTTTGCGGCGAACAAAGCAGGCCTTAGATTTACGATCTATGCCGTGGGTGTGATGGGACTGAGCTTCGGATATATTTTGTATTTTTGCGTAAAGCGCTTGGATCTGCCAAAGATCGCGGGGCGCGCGATACTGCTTATTTTAACGGCGCTTGCCATTTACCCCGCATGGCAGCACATCGTCTCGTACAAGGTCGATACGGTCTTTTATCAAAGCGAAGTGCGGGTGCTCGATGAGCTTAAAGATAAGGCGAAGCGCGAGGATTACGCGCTTTCGTGGTGGGACTACGGATATGGCATACGCTACTACAGCGACGTAAAAACCCTCATTGACGGCGGCAAACACCTCGGTAACGATAATTTCCCCGTTAGCTTCGCGCTTTTTAGAGATCAGATGAGCTCTGCAAATATGGCGCGCCTGGATGTCGAATACACCGAGCGCGGATATGGCGAAAAAATTCCAAACAAGCTAAAGCAAATTTTAAAAGACTACAACGCGACCGACGTAAATGATTTTATCTTAAGCTTGGGACTGGCTGATTTTAAGCCACCGAAGCCTACGCGCGACATCTACTACATCCTGCCCGATCGCATGATGAATATCTTCCCCGTCGTCACGCAGTTTTCAAATATCGACATCACCGACGGCAAGCAGCTGGGCGAGCTATTTTTCATAACGAGCGATAGGTTCGTTCAGGATCAAAGCGGCGTGCATATGGACAACGGCTTTTCGATCTCTCCGAATTTGCTTAGTTTAGAATTTAGCGGCAGAAAATTTGCGATCAATACCTTTTACGAAACGAGCTACGACGCGAATGGCAAGCTTTCGGTAAAAGAGTTTAATATGGACAGCAGCGCGCAATTTTACGTGATTTTCATGCGCGATTACGGGCGGTTTTTGCTGATGGATAGAGCGATGCTAAACTCGAGCTACATTCAGCTTTTTGTATTTGAAAGATATAGACCCGAGCTATTCGAGCCTGTGATCTTAAGCCCTGCTGTGAAAGTTTATAAATTAAAGCGCTAGATAAAATTTTGCCGCAAGCTAAGGAGAAATTTATGAAATTTAATCTCGCAACGCCAAGCAAGGAATGCAGCATATGGCTCGCATAGGGTTTTTAAGCCATGCCGATATGAGCTTACATTTCTTTCGCCGCCCGATAATGCAGGCTTTAAAAGAGCGCGGGCACGAGGTTTTTGCAATTGCTCCTCGTGGCGCTTATACGCAGGATTTAGCACGCGATTTTAATGCCGTAACTTACGATCTTGATCGAGCGAGCTTAAATCCGTTTACCGTATTTAGAAACACCAAAGCCCTTGCGCGCGAGCTAAAGAGGCTAAATTTGGACCTGCTGCAAACAGCTGCGCACAAATCAAACGTGTTTGGTACACTGGCGGCTCGAGAGGCGGGTATAAAATATGTAATAAACTTAGTCGAGGGGCTGGGCAGCTTTTATATCGACGATGATATTGAAACAAGGCTTGTGCGAGCGGTTTTGGAGAAGCTTTATAAATTTTCATTTTCGCAGGCGGATGCTTGCGTATTTGTAAACGATGCCGATCCCGATTATATGCTATCTCGCGGGCTTATTGCGAAGCAAAAGGTCATAAGGATTAAAAGCGTAGGCGTAAATACTGAAAGGTTCAACCCCAAAATCGTTAGTGCGGCGGATCTGGGCGAGGATTTGCACGGCAAAAAGATCGTGCTGATGATAGCTCGCGCGATGTGGCATAAGGGCGTGAGAGAATTCTACGAAGCAGCAGAAATTTTAAAAGATCGATCGGATGCAAAATTTGTCTTTGTGGGCGAGGGTTTTGCGGGCAATAAAAGCACCGCTGATCCTGCGTTTTTGCGAAGCGGCGCGGTGCATTATCTAGGCGCCAGAAACGATGTGCCTGAGCTTTTGAAGGCTAGTTACCTACTGGCACTTCCTAGCTACAAGGAGGGCTTTCCGCGCACGGTTTTAGAGGCGATGAGCATGGCGCGAGCCTGCGTGGTGAGCGACTGCAGCGGCTGCGTAGAAGCCGTGCAAGAAGGCGTCAACGGCCTAATCTGCCGCACTCGCGACGCGAATGATCTTGCGCGAAAGATCGAAATTTTATTGGACGATACCGCGCTTTGCGAAAGGCTTGGACGAAACGGGCGCGAGCTGGTGCTTGCAAATTATGACGAAAAGATCGTCACGGAAAAATATTTAGAGGTTTATAGGAAATTTATCGATGTATAGGTGTTTTTTAAAACGCGCGCTTGATTTTACGGCGGCTTTGGTTTTGATCATTTTGGTTTCGCCCGTGATGGTGCTTACGTGGTTTTTGATCCGCAAGCACATTAGCAAAAGCACGATTTTTACGCAATCTCGCCCTGGGCTTGATGAGCAAATTTTTAAAATTTACAAATTTAAAACGATGAGCGACGAGCGCGGCGCGGACGGCGAGCTTCTGCCAGACGAAGAGCGGCTGAACGATTACGGCAAAAAGATCCGCGCGCTAAGCCTGGATGAGCTGCCGCAGCTTTTCAACGTGCTAAAGGGCGATATGAGCTTCATCGGGCCGCGACCGCTGCTGATTGAATACCTGCCGCTTTATTCGCCGCAGCAGAGCCTACGACACAGCGTGCGCCCGGGCATCACGGGGCTTGCGCAGGTAAACGGTCGCAACGCGATCAGCTGGGAGAAAAAATTTGAGTTCGACACGTATTATGCGCAGAATTTAAGCTTCGCGCTCGATCTTAAGATCGCGCTTTTGACGATTAAAAAAGTGCTTGCGAAAGAGGGCGTGAATAAAGAGGGCATGGCGACGACGGAGAAATTTAATGGGCACAACTAAAATTTATGTTTACGGCGCGAGCGGACACGGGCTGGTGGTCGCGGACGTCGCGCTAGCCGCGCACGGGGCTAAATTTAGCGAGGTCGTTTTTTTAGACGACGCGGCAGGGCTGAAATTTAGCGAGGATCTGCCGAAGCATCCCGTAATAATCGCAATCGGCGATAATAAAACCCGCGCAAAGATCCAAGAGAAGGTGGCGCGCGCCGGTTTTGAGATAGTGACGCTAATTCATCAAAGTGCCATCGTTAGCCCAAGCGCCTCTATCGGAGAGGGTGCGGTCGTAATGCCCGGCGCCGTGATAAACGCGCGAGCTAAAATCGGTCGCGGCGCGATAATCAATTCAGGCGTCGTAATCGAGCATGAGTGCGAGATCGGCGAGTTCGCGCACATTAGCCCAAACGCAGCGCTTGCGGGCGGCGTGAAGGTTGGGGCGTTTTCGCACATTGGAATCGGTGCCAGCGTCATTCAGAGGCTAAGTATCGGGCAGCGCTGTATCATTGGCGCAGGCGCTGCGGTCGTGCGCGACATAGCTAGCGACAGCGTAGCCGTAGGCGTGCCCGCTTGCGTGATTAAAAAAAATGGCTGAATTTAAAATTTATAGCATTAAAAGTGATAAAATCCGAGCATTTAAATTTTATACCGAAAGCTAAATTTAGCCTTGCGACGCGCGAGGTTAAATTTAAAGATCAAGGAAGGATAGAGATGGCAAGAGTATTTTTAAGCCCGCCGAATATGGGCGGCGATGAGCTTGAGTATATAAAAAAGGTATTTGAGAGTAACTATATCGCGCCTTTGGGCGAATACGTTAATCGCTTTGAGGACGCAGTGAAGTCCTATACTGGCACGCGCGGCGCGCTAGCGCTAAACGCAGGCACGGCGGCGCTTCATCTAGCGCTTCGCTGCAGCGGCATAAAGGACGGCGACGTGGTGCTTGGCTCCACGTTTACCTTCATGGCGTCGCTAAATCCGATATTTTACGAGCGCTGCGTGCCGGTGCTGATAGACAGCGACGAGAGTTGGAATTTAAGCCCGAAGCTGCTTAAAGAAGCGATCAAAAAATCGCCGAAAAAGCCAAAGGTGCTCGTCGTTACGCATCTTTACGGACAGGCTGCGAAGATGGATGAGATATGCGAAATTTGCGCGAACGAAGGCATTGATGTTATCGAGGATGCCGCAGAGGCGCTGGGGGGATTTTATAAGGGTAAAGCACTTGGTGGTATCGGAAAATGCGGCGCACTAAGCTTTAATGGCAACAAAATTATCACTACCTCAGGCGGAGGAATGCTGATCTCAAACGATGAGGGGCTAGTGGCTAAGGCTAGATTTTTAAGTACCCAGGCGCGCGAGCCGCTGCTTCACTATGAGCACAAGGACTACGGCTACAACTACCGCTTAAGCAACGTCTTAGGCGCTATTGGCGTAGGCCAGATGGAGGTCTTGCCGCAGCGCGTAAAGAGAAAGCGCGAAATTTTTAAAATTTATGAGGATCTGTTTAGGGGCACCGACGTGGAGTTTATGCCTGAAGTCGAAGGTGGCGAGGGCAACAGATGGCTTACAACGCTATTATTTAAACAAAAAGGCGCTCATCTAAAGGTTATCGATGCGCTAAATAAAGCCGACATCGAATCTCGCCCGCTTTGGAAGCCGATGCATCTGCAAAGCATCTTCGCAGGCGCGCTTAGCGTAGTTGACGGCACGAGCGAGGATATGTTTGAGCGCGGAATTTGCCTTCCTAGCGGCACGGATATGAGCGACGAGACGATCGAGCGCGTCGTAAAAATCGTAAAAGAAAACATCTGATGCTGTTAAAACCCACTAAATTTAGCCGCTTCGCGTTTTTTTTGCTAGGAGATATTTTTATCTCGATCCTCTCCGTTTATATCGCGTTTTTGCTGCGATTTAGCGGAGATATACCGAACGAATTCTATAAAGGCGCGCTGCTTAGCGCCTCGAGCCTTACGGCGATTAAAATTTGCTACTTTTGGTTTTTGCGAATCTATCTCGTGCCGTGGAGATTTTTCGGGCTATACGAAGCGAGGAAGCTCTTCTATGCGCACGTGATGGCGGCGATTACCTTTTTAATAGTATTCTTCTTGGCGAGTAAAATTTTTAACCCGTTCCCGCGCTCGGTCATCATTATCGCCGCGGCGATCTCATTTATTTTGATCAGCGGGGTTAGAATTTCAAAGCGGATGTTTCTAAGCGAGAAGAAAAACATCACGAATAACGAGCCCTGCATCGTCGTGGGCGCTACGAGCAAGACCTTTCACGTCCTAAAAGGTATGCGGCAAAAATATATCAACTACTATCCGGTGGGCGTCGTGGACGGGCGGGCAGAGCTAGTAGGGACCTATTGCGAAAACTACGTAGTCAGAGCCAAGAGCGAAATTCCGCAGATGATCAAAGACAGCGGCGCCAAAACCGCGATCATCGCGCTGGCGCTGTATCCGGACGAGCTAAAGCAGCTCTACGACGAGCTTTTTGCGTACGGGTTAAAGGATATTAAACTCTTTTCGCTTTTGGAGGATGAGAGCAAAAAGATCCGCGACGTATCGATCGAGGATCTGCTCGCGCGCAAGCCCAAGGATCTCGACACCAAAGCGATCGAAAATTTTATCAAAGGCAAGATCGTGCTGGTAACGGGTGCGGGCGGCACGATAGGAAGCGAGATTTGCAAGCAGTGCTTGAAATTCGGCGCAAAGCGTCTTATCATGGTCGAGCACAGCGAGTTTAATCTCTACTCGATTAACGAAGCCACCGGCGCGGATGCGCGCAACGAGTTAAAGATGATAAACGTCGTTTATCGCCATGAGCTGGAGGAGGTTTTTGCAGAATTTCGTCCCGAAGTAGTCGTGCACGCAGCGGCGTATAAGCACGTGCCGCTATGCGAGTTTAATCCGCATCTAGCGGTCAAAAACAATGTCGTCGGCACGAAAAACGTAATCGATCTATCCAAAGAATATGGCGCGAAAAAGGTCGTTTTGATCTCGACCGATAAGGCGGTGCGACCGACGAACATTATGGGCACGACGAAGCGTATCTGCGAGCTTTACGCGCTAAATTCCAACGACGCGGCAAGCGATACGCAGATCGTCGCGGTGCGCTTCGGAAACGTGCTCGGCTCAAGCGGTAGCGTCATCCCTAAATTTAAACGCCAGATCGAAGCGAACGAGCCGCTTACCGTTACGCACCCCGAGATTACGAGATATTTTATGCTCGTTAGCGAGGCGTGCCAGCTGGTGCTTCAAGCAGCCTCCATCGCGCGAGGCGGCGAGCTTTTCGTGCTGGATATGGGCGAGCCCGTAAAGATCGCCGATCTTGCCAAGCGAATGCTGCAGCTTGCTGGCAAGGAGGAGCTTGGCATTAAATTTGTAGGTCTGCGTCCCGGCGAGAAGCTTTACGAGGAGCTTTTGATCGACGAAAACGATAAGAGCACGAAGTACCAATCCATATTCGTAACTCACTCCGCAAAATACGACCTGCAAGAGCTAAACTCGCAGATCGAGGAGCTTTCGGAGTGCGAGGACGCGCAGGTCGCGGATAAGCTAAAGCGTATCGTGCCCGAGTTTTCGCACCGATTGAACGATATGAAGGGCACGGCTTGATCGGTATCGTGGATTACGGCGCGGGCAATATCCAAAGCGTGATGAACGCACTTGGCTTTTGTGGCGCTAAATTTTGCCTCGCGCGCAGCCCCGAGGAGCTTTTGAGCTGCGATAAAGCCCTGCTTCCGGGCGTGGGCGCATTCGGCGAGGCGATGGAGAGGCTTCGCGCAAGCGGTATGGACGCCGCGATCAAAGAATTCGTCGCAAGCGGCAGATATTTTTTAGGCATCTGCCTAGGGATGCAGCTTTTGTTTGAACAAAGCGAAGAGTTCGGCGCGCGCAGCGGGCTTGGAATTTTACCCGGTCGCGTCGTGAAATTTGACAAAACGAAATTTAATATTCGGGGGGCGGAATCCGGGTCCGAGGATATGAAATTTAGATCGGGCGGGGCGAAATTTAATTCAGACGAGGCGGAGCCAAGCAATCGTAGCGGACAAAATTTTGCCAGCGCCGAAAGCCTAAAGATCCCGCACGTAGGCTGGAACAGTGCGCATTTTATCAAGCGCTCGCCGATAAACGCGGGCCTAGGCGAGTTTGAGTATCTGTATTTCGTGCACTCCTACCACGTCCTTTGCGCGCGCGAGATCACGCTTGCGACGACGTTTTACGGCTATGAGTTTGCAAGCGCGATCTGGCGCGAAAACGTATTTGCCTTTCAGCCACATCCCGAAAAAAGCCACGATGCGGGCATAAAAATCATTAAAAATTTTACGGAGCTGTGATGGAGATTTTCCCTGCGATCGATCTAAAACAAGGATGCGCCGTGCGCCTTAGCAAGGGCGAGATGCAAAGCGCAAAAATTTATTCCAAGGACCCCTGCGAGCTAGCCAAAAAATTTGAAGATCTCGGCGCTAAATGGCTGCATTTGGTTGATCTCGACGGCGCGTTTGCGGGCGAGGCGGTAAATTTCAAAGCGATCGAGCGGATCGTAAAAAGCACGCGCCTGCGCGTAGAAGTGGGCGGCGGCATCCGCGACGAAGCGCGCATAAAGGAGTATTTGAGCTTGGGCGTCGATAGATTTATCCTGGGCTCGGCAGCGCTTAAAAATAGAGATTTCGTGAAGCAAATGGCGAAGCTTTACCGCATCGTCGTGGGCATAGACGCAAAAGAGGGGCTCGTAGCGACCGAGGGCTGGGCGGAGCTAAGCCGCGTAAAAGCGACCGATTTGGCGCGAGACTATGCGGACGCGGGCGTTTGCGCTATCATCTGCACCGACATCTCGCGCGACGGGATGCTAAGCGGCGTGAATGTAGAATTTAGCCGCTCTATCGCGAAAGCTAGCGGCATCGATACTATCGCAAGCGGCGGCGTGAAAGATATGAACGACATAATCGCGCTTAAAAACGCGGAGCTCATCGCGGGCGTCATCGTCGGCAAGGCGTATTACGAGGGCACGCTCGATCTTAAAAAGGCGTTTGAAGCTCTATAAAAACGCCCGAGCGTAAGCAAAGTTTGAACTAAATTTTAGTAATATGCAAATTTTAAAATTTAAAGGCGATGTGAGGCGATGAAAGATTTTTTTTATGAGATGATCGTAAAAAGCACGAATGCAAGCGAACTTTTTAAAAACTTTGCGTTTGAGCTCGGCGTTACCTGCGTCGAGGAGGATGGCGAGCGTTTCATAATCCGCGACGAAGAGGATCTGCAAAATTTAAAATTTGCGTTTGAAGAGTTTAAAAAGGCGCTCGCGCGATCTCTCAATTTAGACGCCGATCTGCAGATCGAAATTTCAAAAAAGCAAAACAAAGATTGGCTCGATGAGTATAAAAAAGGCGTCGCGCCCGTAGCAGTCGGTAAATTTTACGTCCGTCCGAGCTGGTGCGAAAGTTCGCAAGATCCCGCGCTAATCGATCTTCTGATCGATCCTGCGCTGGCATTCGGCTCGGGCCATCACGAAAGCACCAATATGTGCCTGGCGCTACTTAGCGAACTTACTCGCGCGGGCATGAGCGCGCTTGACGTGGGCTGCGGCAGCGGAATTTTAAGTATCGCAATGAAAAAACTGGGCGCAAAGGTAAGTGCCTGCGATACCGATGAGCAGGCGGTGAGCGCTACGCAGCAAAACGCCGAGAAAAACGGCGTGCATATCGATAAAATTTGGCTCGGCAGCGTTTTAAGCTTGGGTGAGCAAAGCTCAAGCGAAAGCGCACAGCTGCAGTTTGATCTCGTCGTCGCAAATATAATAGCCGACGTGATTTTGATCCTAAGCGCGGATCTGAAAAAAGCGCTGAAACCAGGCGGCAGACTCGTGCTGTCGGGAATTTTAGAAAAATATAAAGATAGGATCGAGCAAGCCTTTTCGGATTTAAATTTCATGCAGATGAAAAAGCAAAACGAATGGCTCAGCTTCGTTTATGAAAGGAAAATATGAATAACAACCCAAATAATCAACCCCCTCAAAACGGCGGCGGAAACAATTTTTTTAATAAAAATCCGATCGGCGTTTTTATAATTTTTGCGCTTATTTTGATAGTGGTGTTTAAAGCGATATCGCCAAGTGGCGGATTTGATAGCGGTGGAGTGCTAGGCTCCGTCTCGGGCGAGAGTAGAAACGTAACTTACTCCGAGCTAAAATCGCAAATCAAAAACTCTCAAGTAAGCATGGTTTCCATCGGAAGCTCCACGATTAAAGCTCAAGTCGGCAACGTAATCTACACCGCCAAGCGCGTGGATGACCCCGAGCTAGTTCAAATTTTAGAATCGCGCAAAATTCCATACGGCGCGTATAACGAGAGCAACTTTTTGACCGATCTGCTCTTTAGCTGGGTTTTGCCGCTCGTGATTTTCTTTGGAATTTGGATGTTTTTAGCCAACCGCATGCAGCGCAATATGGGCGGCGGCGTGCTCGGCATCGGAAGCTCTAAAAACCTGGTAAGCGCCGAAAAGCCGAAGGTTAAATTTAGCGATGTCGCGGGCGTCGAAGAGGCGAAAGAGGAGGTTAAAGAGATCGTAGATTTCTTAAAAAACCCCGAGCGATATATAAGCCTCGGGGCTAAAATTCCAAAAGGCGTGCTTTTGGTTGGACCTCCGGGCACGGGCAAGACGCTGCTGGCCAAAGCGGTCGCGGGCGAAGCGAACGTACCGTTTTTTTCGGTATCGGGCTCGAGCTTTA
This sequence comes from uncultured Campylobacter sp., assembly GCF_938045535.1. Classification (GTDB taxonomy): domain Bacteria; phylum Campylobacterota; class Campylobacteria; order Campylobacterales; family Campylobacteraceae; genus Campylobacter_B. Next base: position 10,923 of record NZ_CALIMQ010000088.1, read on the forward strand.
TAGAGATGTTCGTAGGCGTGGGCGCCAGCAGGGTGCGCGATCTATTTGATAACGCTAAAAAACAGGCTCCGGCGATCGTTTTTATCGACGAGATCGACGCGATCGGCAAAAGCAGAACCGCAGGCGGTATCGGCGGGGGTAACGACGAGCGCGAACAGACGCTAAATCAGCTGCTTGCTGAGATGGACGGCTTCGGCTCGGAATCAAGCCCGGTGATCGTCCTTGCGGCTACCAATCGCCCGGAGACGCTGGATGCGGCGCTTCTGCGTCCGGGCAGATTCGATAGGCAGGTTTTGGTCGATAGACCTGATTTTGACGGCAGAATGGCGATTTTGAAGGTGCATATGCGCGACGTTAAATTTGCTCGCGATATCGATATCGAAGAGATCGCGCGCCTTACCGTGGGCTTTGCGGGAGCCGATCTTGCAAATATTATCAACGAAGCCGCGCTTTTAGCGGGTCGCGAGGCAAAGGCGGAGGTCGAGCAAAAAGACCTGCTCGAAGCGATCGAACGCGTCGGTATCGGACTGGCTAAAAAATCGCGCCGCGTAAGCCCGATCGAAAAGCGGATCGTCGCCTACCACGAAAGCGGTCATGCGCTAATTGCGGAGCTTACCAAAGGCGCGATGCCCGTATCGAAGGTGACTATCGTGCCGCGCGGATTGAGTGCCGCGGGCTATACGCTAAATTCTCCGTTTGAAAATAGATATCTGCATCAGCGCCATGAAATTTTTGCCGAGATCGATACGTTTTTGGCGGGACGTGCGGCGGAGGACGTGTTTTTAGGCGAGATCACCGACGGAGCGGGCAACGATTTGCAGCGCGCTACCGATATGCTTAAATTTATGGCCACTCAGGTCGGAATGACTGAAGCTCTCGGGCTTGCGGTGCTAGAAAAGCAGCAGTACTCCTTCCTAAACGGTGGACAGAGCATCAAGGATTACAGCGAGGTAACGGCGGTTAAGATCGACGAATATGTCCGCAAGACGCTGGATGAGCGCTATGCGGCGGTAAAAGAGACGCTAAGAACCTACGCTCCGGCGATCGAGGAGATGGTGAAGGCGCTATATGAGAAGGAGACGGTCTCTGGAGAGCAGATCGTGGAGATCATCTCTAAATTTGAAAAAGATAACAGCATGCCTACCCGGCTGGTGCGAAATTTAGGCGCTAACGACGATATCGAAAGCGCAAAGAGCGAAGCTTAAATTTAAAGCTTCGCGCGCGGTAAGAACTTAGGGCTAAATTTTAAGAAGGTCGCGCTAAAATGCTTTACGCGCGATCCGCGGCATCGAATGAAAAGCGGTGTAAAAATAAAATTTTAAAGAGTAAGAGATGGAAGAGGAAAAGGGAAAATTAATCTACATATTGCCGAATTTTTTCACGGCGGCAAGTGCTTTTTTGGCGGTTATCAGCATAATTTCTACGATCAAGGGCAACTTCAGCGCCGCGATCTTTTATATCATTTTATCCTTGATTTGCGACGGGCTTGACGGCCGCGTGGCGAGGCTAACGCATGCGACATCGAAATTCGGCGTGGAGTTCGATAGCCTTGCGGATATCGTTGCTTTCGGCGTCGCGCCGGCGCTGCTATTTTACTGCGCGGTCGGGCACGATTACGGCAAGGTCGGCTCGCTCGTAGCTGCGCTTTACGTGGTTTTCGGCGCGATCAGGCTGGCGCGATTCAACGTAACTACGGGCACCTACGAGCCTAGCGTTTTTATCGGGCTGCCGATTCCGACGGCTGCGATTACGATGGCGTTTTGGATCGGAATTTATCTAAAATATGAGCTTTCCAAAGGATTTGGGGTATTTTTGATCATCGCAATGGCGGCTCTATCGTTTTTGATGGTAAGCAACATCCGCTTTCCGAGCTTTAAAAAGATCAGTCTAAAACGTCCCAATGCGATTAAAATTTTAGTGCTTCTAATCGTCGTATTTTTCTCGCTTTTATATCTTTTCAAGCTGGAATTCCCGGCGGTGCTCACTTTGGTTTATATCGTTTACGGTTTGGTTCGCGGAGCTTTAAATTTAAGCGCGGCCAAATTTCATAAAAAAGACAAACCCGAGGAAACGGCGAAATAATCTCAAATATGTTTATTATCGCGATTGTTTTAAGTTTGCGCGGCTATAATTTCGCCAAATTTTAACGCTTTGAAAGGATCTGCAATGGACAAAAATAAAATCATAATCTTCGATACGACGCTTCGTGACGGCGAGCAAAGCCCCGGAGCATCGATGAATACGGACGAAAAGATCCATCTTGCGTTGCAGCTTGAAAAGCTGGGCGTAGATGTTATCGAGGCCGGTTTTGCGGCGGCGAGCCCAGGCGACTTTGACGCGATAGAAAAGATCGCTAGCGCTGTTAGCAAGGCTCGTGTCTGTTCGCTTGCGCGTGCTTTAGAAAAAGACATCAAGGCTGCGGGTGAAGCGATAAAGGGCGCAAAGCTCGGGCGCATCCACACCTTCATCGCCACAAGCCCTATCCATATGGAATTTAAACTTAAAATGCAGCCGCAAGAGGTCATAAAGCGCGCCGTAGAGGCCGTGCAATACGCAAAAAGTCTATGCGATGACGTGGAGTTTAGCTGCGAGGATGCGTGCAGAAGCGATATCGGCTTTTTAAAAGAGATCTGCGACGCCGCGATAAACGCCGGAGCCTCCACCATAAATATCCCCGATACGGTGGGTTATCTCTATCCTGACGAGATCACCGCCCGAATAGGTGAAATCGTTAAGCTTATCGGCGAGCGCGCCGTAGTTTCCGTGCACAATCACAACGACTTGGGAATGGCTACCGTAAATTCCTTAGCTGCCATCTTAGCAGGAGCCAGACAGGTTGAGTGCACGATAAACGGTATCGGCGAGCGCGCGGGCAACGCGGCGCTGGAGGAGATCGTAATGGCGATCAAGACGCGCACAGATAAATTTGCGCCGCTTTATACCGATATAAATTTGAAAGAAATTTACCCATCCAGCCGCCTAGTCTCGAGCATTACCGGCATCGAGCCGCAGCCTAATAAAGCGATCGTCGGTAAAAACGCCTTCGCGCATGAAAGCGGCATCCACCAAGACGGCGTGTTAAAACATAAAGAAACCTACGAGATCATGCATGCTGAGGATATCGGGCTTGATAAAAACTCGCTCGTGCTGGGCAAGCACAGCGGCCGCCATGCCTTCAAAGACAAGCTGGTATCTTTGGGCTATGAGCTTAGTAACGAGCAGATTGAGATCGCGTTTAATAAATTTAAAGCGCTCGCTGATAGCAAAAAGGACGTTTTCGACGAGGATATTAGAGAACTCGTAAACGACGAGTTAGTGGGAGCCGAAAAGACCTATGAAGTGCTAGTTTTAAGCTCCAATAGCTGCAATAAAGGACACGCTAGCACAGCGCTTACGCTAAGGTATAAGGATGAAATTTTAAGCGATAGCGCGCTTGGAAACGGCGGCGTGGATGCGATATTTAAGGCGATAGATCGTATCAGCGGTATCAGCGGCAGCCTGAAGGATTATCAAGTAAAGGCGGTCTCACAGGGTAAAGACGCACTGGCGAAAGTAACCGTCAAGGTGGAATTTGCGGACGAGGGCGCCATCATCGGCAGAGGACTTGACGTAGATACGATGCTGGCGTCTGCAAAGGCCTACGTTGCGGTGCTAAATACATATTTGGACGCTAAACGTTAAGATGTTGGCGTGTACGGCGGGTTAAATTTAACGCAAATTCCGCCAGATTAAACAAATCAAAAGCAAAATTTTAATAATATTTCACACTTAAAATGTTGGAGTAGGGGTATTGAGCCGAAACTCGTTTTAAAATTTATTTATGGAGACTTTTATGAAAAAAGTTCTTGTATTGTTATTTGCGCTTTGCGGCGCGGCTTTCGCTAGCGAGCAGCTAAGCGCTTACACTCAGATCGTTTCTTTTTCTGCAATTACCGTTGCAGTCGTTTTAGGTCTAGCCGCTTTGGGTGGCGCGTTAGGTATGGGAAATGCCGCTAGTGCGACGCTTAACGGCATCGCTAGAAATCCGAGCGTAGCTAGCAAGCTATCGAATACGATGTATATTTCGCTAGCGATGATTGAAGCGCAGGTTATCTATGCATTAGTTATTTCATTTATCTTGCTTTTCGTAAATCCTTTTTTGACAGCGGGTTTAAAGGCTGCTGCAAATTAATCAAAAGCCCGAGAAATCGGGCTTCAAACTTATATAATTCAAGGCTTAAGATCAAGCTTTAAAATTTATGCGACCGTGGTGGAATTGGTAGACACGCTATCTTGAGGGGGTAGTGCCGCAAGGTGTACGAGTTCAAGTCTCGTCGGTCGCACCATCTATCAAAATTTTCCCCTATTTTTTTGTTTTTTGAATTTTTAAATAATTTTTTGAGCCCTATTTTTGGGAATTTTGAAATTATTCTTAAAAAATTCTTAGCACCGAAAATCATCAATTCATACATATATTTTAAGAAAAACTACTATATATTAAAAAATTGTATAGTAGCTTTTTTTGCGCTCCTGCCTTGTTAACCCTTTGAGGAAATTCTATAATCTGCCTAAAATTACTATACAAAGGAAGAAAGATGACGGAAGTTTTTACCAAAATCAAGGATAATCCAATTTTCAAATCAGACCCCGACAAAGTAGTCAGGAATTTTATTTTGCCGCAATATAAACGCACTATGGTCGAAGTTTTAGACGATTTCATAGCCGTTAAATTTTATAGCTCGCTAGCTAGAGACGGAACGGTTAAAATACATAGACACTATCACTATACGCAAGGCGGCAAGTTAATCAAGGTTCTAGGCAATGCCGACGAAATAACATTCGAAGGGGCTAGAATATTGTTAATATTCATAATTTGTGCTACCAGTAAATACATGCTCTATGCTGCTCCTAGCGTATAGTTTGGGTTGCTATGGTGCATAAACATATAAGTTTTTGCTTCATTGCCGTTTATGGCAGGTATGGTTACTTTTACAAATTCACCTTCTTT
>NZ_CALIMQ010000089.1 GCF_938045535.1 uncultured Campylobacter sp.
AAAATTATACCCCAGATAAATTCCATGGTTAGTCTCATACACCTTGTCTACGCCCTCTCCGAGCTTACTGGCCTTGTACCTCGTATAGTCCGCTTTATAGCCAAACTCAATCTCGTTATGTTCATCAAAGCTATATAGCCCACCCAGCCTTGCACCGATGACCCAGCCAGGCAGAGTCTTTGAAAGCGAATCGCTGCTTCCGTCAGATTCGTCATATGAATAAATTTTATATTTCAAAAATGAAACTCCTGTATATGCGCCCGCTACGAGTTTAAAGCTATTCGTAATCTCAGGCGTAAAATCCCCGCCTACGAGCAAGCTATGCTTATTCCACTCGTGTTTAAATATGATGTCCTCGTCAGTGCCAGTTTTCGAAGCTTTGAAATCATACAAGTACTCGCCGTACGCCCTAGCTATACCGAAATCGTAACCGCCTTTAAAGCCGAGCGCAGCCTGCCCCTTATTATCTTTATTCGTGCCAGAATCGTCCTCGTCAGACCATTTAGTAGTGATGCTGGATTTAAAAGAATAATCTCCCTCGATACCTAAAAATATCCCCTCGCCAAAGCTTGAACTCACGCATATCGCAGCGGCAAACGCCGCGATTAAAATTTTATTTTTCACATTTTCTCCTTATAATTTATAATTTCGGGCTTTCCGCCGCCGCTTTGCCATTTTACCGCTTGCTATCTTTGAGCGTCTTCCGCCAAGCTCGCTCATAAGCACGTTTAAAATTTGCTGATTATAATATCCTTTTTTTGAAATTTCGATGAATTTCGCGACAAGACTTGGAATTTTATCTCACTCGCCTTGGATAAAATTTTATCTCGTTTGCTAAGGACAGAATTCTATCTCGATTGCCAGCACGGAATTCGACGAAATTCTACGCCGCCTCCCTTGAGCAGTTAGCAAATTTAATGTCGGGTGTCATTAAAAAATAATCTGTGATGAAATTTAAAGCGCTTACTTAGTTGTTCATTTTTATGTATAATTTAAAATTTACACACGAGATAAGTGCCGTGTTACCGATAGTAACTGCACTTTTAAAAATTTAAGACGATTTGATTTGGAATTTATAAAATTCCCGCCTCATTTTTGTATCATAAGCCAAATCCAAAAAAGGAGTATCTATGGAAGAACACAAAGTGGAGTTACGCAACTCCCGCTTACAAGGACCACTGGACTCAGACGTAGACGAGCTGGGTTTAGACAGGCTAACCGACACCGTGCCGTTTCCTAAGCGTGGTGTCATCATTATGGCGATTGCCGCTGCTGTGGGCTTTGCGCTATACGCCGCGTTACCGTTTGAGCCTAATGTCAAAAAAGGTCTTGCGCTGCTTGCTTTTATCGCGATTATGTGGCTTACAGAGGCCGTGCATATCACGGTAACCGCGCTTATGGTGCCGGTGCTTGCGGTAGCTATCGGACTTGGTAAATTCGCTAAAGATGGCACTTTCACGGCTGCCACCATCAAAAGCACGCTTGCAAATTTTGCAAACCCTACGATCTTTACCTTTTTCGGCGGTTTTGCTCTGGCAACAGCTCTGCATATGCAAAAGCTCGATAAAAAGATCGCGATGTGGCTAATCGCCCGCGCAGGCGGTCGCTTGGGTGTAGCTGCGATTTTAATCTGCCTTGCTACGGCGATCCTTTCGATGTGGGTTTCAAACACCGCAACTGCTGCGATGATGCTTCCGATCGCGCTTGGAATTTGCGCCAACATGGACGAGAGCAAAGATCGCGGCACGCTCGTGTTTTTGCTTTTAGGCATCGCGTATTCTGCAAGCATCGGAGGTCTGGGCACGCTCGTGGGATCTCCGCCAAATTTAATCGTGGCTCAAGCCTTGCACTACAGCTTCGCGGACTGGATGAAGGTAGGTTTACCACTAATGTGCGTGATGCTGCCGATAATGCTTGCGGTGCTTTATATAATTTTCAAGCCGAATTTAAGTCATAAAATAGAGATGGATCTGGAGCATATCCCTTGGACGCGCGAGCGCATTATTACGATCGTCGTATTTGCTCTAACAGCGCTTGGCTGGATATTTTCAAAGCAAATTTCAGCCCTTGTGGGCTTTAAAGTGGATGATGCTTACGTCGCCATCTGCTCGGCAGTCGTAATCGTCATACTAGGGCTTGCTAAATGGCATGACATCGCCGAAAACACCGAGTGGGGCGTGCTGCTGCTTTTTGGCGGCGGACTTACGCTAAGTGCGGTTTTAGGCGATTCCGGAGCTTCTAAGGTGCTTGGTGATCTAGTCGCGCACACTTTCGGCAGAGCGCCTACTTACATCGTACTTTTGGTAACGGCAGTTTTCATCATCTGCCTTACGGAATTTACGAGCAATACCGCTTCTGCTGCACTTTTAGTACCAGTATTTGCGGGAGTAGCGGCTCAGATGGGGCTACCGAAAGAAACTCTTACTATAGTAATCGGTGTGGGCGCAAGCTGCGCTTTCATAATGCCGGTAGCGACGCCGCCAAATGCTTTAGTTTTCGGAACGGGACGCATTCGCCAGGCGGAAATGGTACGAAGTGGTGGAATTCTAGCGATATTCTCCGCGTTTTTAGTTTCGGGATACGCGTATATTTTTTACTCGTAAAATTCCGTCAAAATTCTATAGTCCGGGTATCTGCTCGGACTAAATATATTTATAAGATATATTTTTAAACTCCTAAATTTTCGGAATCTTTATAAAAAAATTCTGATTTAATACTATTTTAATCAGTTATCTGTATAATACGCATATTTTATGGAAAGAAGAATTTATGGATTTTGATTTTATAGCTAAATTTAGCCCGATGTTCGTAAAGGCGGGAATTTTAACGCTGAAGCTCGCATTTTACGGAATTTTACTATCCATCATCATCGGTTTTATCTGCACGCTGATAAAATATAAAAGATTGCCTCTATTAAGCCCGCTCGTGAGCGCATATATCGAGCTATCTCGCAATACTCCGCTTTTAATTCAGCTATTTTTTCTATACTACGGCTTGCCGAAGCTGGGCATTCAAATTTCAGGCTTTACCTGCGCGATTGTAGGTCTTGCGTTTTTGGGCGGAAGCTATATGAGCGAGAGCTTTAGGCTCGGTTTTGAGGCGATAAAAAAATCCCAGATCGAAAGCGCGATGAGCCTAGGCCTTAGCGAAGCACAGATAGTGTTTTACGTCGTGCTGCCGCGCGCCTTTGCGATCGCCCTGCCCTCCATCAGCGCAAACATAATCTTTCTGCTTAAAGAAACCTCGATCGTTAGCATCGTAGCGCTCGCCGATCTCGTCTATGCCGCAAAGGACGTGATCGGATTGTATTACAAGACGAACGAGGCGCTGTTTATGTTAAGCGTTTCGTATCTGATCATAATCCTGCCGCTTTCGCTAGCGCTTACGCTGCTTGAAAAGCGCCTTGCATATATGAGAGGCTAGCGATGGAACTCTTAAGCGGCGAAAATTTAATCAGGCTTCTTGGCGGGCTCGGGGTCACACTGCAAATCGCGCTCATCTCGATCGCGGTTTCGCTCGCTCTGGGCTTGGTACTTGGAATTTTAATGGCCTCTGGGCGCAGAGCCTTATACATCCCGCTTAAAATTTGCCTAGAGATCGTGCGCATAATGCCGCCTATCGTCTGGCTATTTATCGTATATTTCGGCGCGAGTAAGGCATTTGGCATCCACATCTCAAATATCGCGGCTTCGATCATCGTCTTTAGCATCTGGGGCGTTTTTGAGATGATGGATCTGGTGCGCGGCGCCGTGCTTAGCATACCCAAGCATCAGTTCGAAAGCGCCGAAGCGCTCGCATTTAGCAGATCTCAAATTTATCTCTATGTCATCCTGCCGCTTGCGATGAGGCGTCTGGTGCCCGCAACGATAAATTTATTCAGCAGGATGATAAAAACAACCTCGATCGCCGTACTAATCGGCGTCATAGAGCTCGTCAAGGTCGGACAGCAGATCATCGAAGTGAATGTCTTCCGCGATAATTACGCGCCGCTAATCATCTACGGAGCGATATTTTTCGTATATTTTTTGATCTGCTATCCAATCTCGGCGCTTTCGAAAAAATTAGAAAACAGGTGGAGCTGATGGGAATTTTAGAACTTCATAAAATCAATAAATTTTACGGCGAGCTGCACGCGCTAAAGGACGTCAGCCTTAGCGTCGCGCAGGGCGAAGTCGTGGTAATCCTAGGCCCTAGCGGCTGTGGAAAAAGCACCCTACTTCGCACGATCAACGGGTTAGAGCCGGTACAAAGCGGAAATTTTATAATCGAAGGCGAGCGGATCGATCAAAATTTCACAGACTGGCGCAGGATCAGGCAAAAGATCGGCATGGTCTTTCAAAGCTACGAGCTTTTCGATCACTTAAATGTGCTGCACAACATAATCTTAGGCCCGATGAAGGTACAAAACGTCCCGAAAGAGGAAGCGATAACTCTAGCACGCGAATGGCTAAAGATCGTAGGTCTTGCGGATAAGGAGAACTCCTACCCCAAAGAGCTTAGCGGCGGGCAGAAGCAGCGCATCGCGATCGTACGAAGCCTTGTGATGAAGCCCAAGATCATGCTTTTTGACGAGGTTACCGCGGCGCTTGATCCCGAGATCGTGCGCGAGGTGCTCGACGTAATGCTAAATCTCGCCAAAGAGGGGCAGACGATGCTAATCGTAACGCACGAGATGGGCTTTGCGCGCGCCGTAGCCGATCGCATAGTTTTTATGGACGACGGGCATATAGTGGAGATTAACGAACCGGAGGCGTTCTTTACCGCTCCAAATAGCGAGCGCGCGAAGAAATTTTTAAATATGTTCGAATTTAAAAAATAAATTTTAATAAAGGAGAAAA
>NZ_CALIMQ010000090.1 GCF_938045535.1 uncultured Campylobacter sp.
CTTTACCGGTTTTGTCTATAAAACTCCATTTGCCATCTTTTTCGACTTTAGCTAAACCTTCGGAAAAGCCCCAAGTATCATCATAAATACAAGAAATGACTTCTTTGCCGGTTTTATATATAATACCCCATTTTCCATCTTTTTTTACCTGAAACGCAATCATCTCAATCCTCTGTTTTAAATTTTAATATCCGCGTAAGCCGCTTTTAGCTTCTCAAAAAGCGGGGCGAACGAAACTCCGTTTACGCGGACGTTTGCGATCGTCGTGATGAAATTCGTATCGCGCTGCCACCGCGGTACGAGATGATAGTGCACGTGCTCGGCTATGCCCGCACCCGCGGCGGCGCCGAGGTTCATGCCGATATTTACGCCGTTTGCGCCCAATGTGCGCTTTAAAATCCCCACTCCGGCGCGCACGTAGCGGCTTATCTCCGCCCACGCATCATCGCTAAGACACTCGATATTATCGACATGCTCGTATGGTATTACCATAAACGCGCCCGGGCTGTATGGGTAGAGGTTCATCACCCCGAAGCAGTGCTGCGCGCGAAAAAGCACGCCGTTGCGATCGTCGAACGCCGCATCCGCCGCCGCGTCGCAGAAGGGACAGCCGCTTCTTTTTTCGGTAAAATATTCACTTCGCCAAGGGGCGCAAAGATAATCCATCTCTTTTCCTTTCCGAAATTCCAAAATTCTATGGAATTTTAAAATTTGCGTTTCGCAAAATTCTATGAAATTTGGAATTTAAAACTTCTAAATTTCATAGAATTTTAAATTTACGCGGTCTGCGCTTGCTCAAACGGCGCAAAGTTATGCGCGCTCTTTACGAATCTCGTGCTACGCAAGGCGCTTCGGTGCGCCATACGCTTCGCAGATCAAAGCGCACGGCGGGCGATTAAATCCGCTGGCAGTTTGCGTGCGCATTATAACAAAACTTTGACGCACTCACAGGCACGGTGCGCGATGCCAAACCTGCGCCGCAATCACCGTCGCGACACGCGATAAAATTTAACGCGGCGCGGGCACGGCGCAGTCTTAATACAGCCGAAGTTCAATCGCGGCGTATCGCAGCCCTGCTAAGCCCCTACGACGTCCGCTTTTGTGGTAGCTCGCTTTGCGCAGTTATCGCACGCGCAAGCTCCTCTGGGAGGCTTGATCGCGAGCTGTGATTAAATTTACGGCGCCGTACAATCGCCAATACTGAGCTTGAGAGCGCGCGCTAGACATACAAGGCATTACGATAGACGCGCAATTCTCGGCGCTCAATGCTACAAGCGCAACCCCACGCGCGAGGCTTCGTAAACGTAAAGCTAAATTTCAACCCGCGCTTTTTGCACCGGCTCATGATGCGACGGAAAGCTATACAAACGAAAGGCGTAAATTTAAACCTCGCTCCGTAGCCGCTCGCACGGCGCGCAATAACAAACTCACGATGCCAAAGCGTAGCACGGATGCTTACGCGGCGTGCGATACTAAATCACGTCAAATCGCGGTCGTAAAATTTAAAGAACTGATAAATTTAAAGTCCGTCAAATTCTACAAAATTTTAAAATTTACCGCCTTAAAATTTCGCTCCGTTCGCTAAATTTAACCGCTCGCTTCGGATTTAAGCTTGCGCGATCAAACGAGCCAAATTTAAATTTTGCCGCCCGCGCCGAGCTTTATCTCGCGCAGCGCCGCGCCAACGTCATTTTGGCGCATAAAATGCTCGCCGATCAAAAACGCATCGACGCCCGCCTCGTGCAAGCTTTTAAGCTGCTCGTGCGAGTGCAAGCCGCTTTCGGCGACGATAATCTTGCCGTTTGGAATCAGCGGGATTAGCCGCTCGCTCAGGCTCGTATCGACCTCGAAAGTCTCTAAATTTCGATGGTTGATGCCGATAATATCGGCACCTGCAAAGACCACTTTTTTTAGATCGTCCTTATCGTGGATCTCGCACAGCGCCCGAAGCCCCAGCCTACGGGCAAACTCAAGCAGCTCTCTTAGCTGCTTGCCTTCCAGAGCTTTGGCGATCAGCAGGATAAAATCCGCGCCGTAAACCAGCGCCTCGAGGATCTGATAGCGATCTATGATGAAATCCTTGCGCAAGATGGGCGTGCGAGTGTAGCGGCGGATCTGTGGGATAAACTCCAAATCGCCTCTGAAATAATGCGGCTCAGTAAGTACCGAAAAGGCGCTCGCACCTGCATTTTCGTACTCCACCGCAAGGCTTAGCGGCTCAAAATCCTCGCGGATGACCCCCTTGCTCGGGCTTGCCTTTTTAATCTCGGCGATGATGCGAAGCGGATCTTTCTCATCGCTTCTAAGCGCGCTTATGACGTCGCGCGGCTCGTAGGGATTGGCGCTTAGCGAGCGGCCGAGCAGATCCTCGGGCAGCCTTTCTTTGCGAAGCGCCAGATCCTCGCGAGTGCGCTTTAAAATTTCATCCAAAATCATCGCTACTGCTTTGGTGTCTGGATTTTAGAGCCGGTGGGCTCTTTCGACGTAGAATTTTGCTCTGGCATAAAATCCTGCCTCGATACGGAATTTTGTCTTGACGAGGCAGAATTCTGCGCGGCGGAATTTATAGGCGTCGCAAAATTTTCAGAAGCCGCGGAATTTGGTGTCTGGTTTTGAATCGCGGAATTTGCAGACCCGGCAGAATTTTGTGAAGCGGAGTCTTTTGGCGTTAAATCACGCGTTGCAGCGGAGCTCGGACGTGCGGAATCTAACGCAGAGCTTTCGGGCGCCGTAGATTTTATGGAATTAGGCGAAGGAGTTTTTATTGCCGGGCTTTGCGGCGCCTGATCTTTCGGCGTGGAGCCTTTTATCGTAGCGGGGTTTTGCGATATAGAATTCTGCGGCGCTACGCCTATGCCAGCGGCGCACGCATCAATCGCCTCCAAATGCTCTTTGCCTTCGGGGGAATTAAAAAATTCTGCGTCTTTGATCTTAGCCATTTCATTTTTAGCCTTGTCGCACTCGCCAAGCTTGTAGTATCCCCAAGCAAGCGAGTCCAGATAATACGGCGAGTCGGGGTCTTTTTGTAGAGCGCGGCGGACGAGCTCGATGCCCTTGCGAACGTCCAAATCGTGATCTATTAAGATGTAGCCGTAGTAGTTTAGGTGCACGGGGTCTTTAAGTTGCGGCGCGATATTTTCAAATTTTGCCACTACGCTAGACAGGGTTTTAGCGTCCACGCTTTTGCCCGCACTTTCATATTCGTAGATCGCCTCGATCGCCAAAAAGTCGTAATTTTTGGTCTTCATAAACTCATCGCGTGCCATTTTAATCGCGGTTTTATAGTCTTTTTTATGCGCGTAGGCATCGATTAGAAGCTCGCGCTTGTAGTCGTATTTCTTTAAAAGCTCTATTATTTTATCAAAGTCGTTTGAGTAGTAATAAATCGCTATCATATCGTCTAAGAATTTATTATCCCCTTTGGCTTCATACAACGCTTCATCGATCTTAGCGACATCTAAATAGCGTTTATTCGCGCGATACACATCAGCTAGCAGCTCGCACGCCATACCCTGGGCGCAGCCGTAGATGCGCCTGTGCGTCTCTATAATGCGGATCGCTCCGTCCGAATCATCGAGTTTATTTAGCAGCACGTCGCATAATCTGATGAGATTTTCGTCGGTTTTGTCTAACTCATAGGCTTTTTCAAAGTAGGTTTTGGCTAAAGTAAAATTCTCCATCGCATAATATGTTGCCGCTAAGATCGCGTAACTACGCGAAACGGGATCTACGGTGACTAGCTTAAGAGCAGCAGTATTGGCATTTAGATTATCTTTAATGCCTAAGTAGTAGCCGATCTTTACTCGCAGATACTCGGAGTCTGAGTTTAGGCTTTTTTCGCCGAGCTTTAAATAGCGCGCCGTATTTTTACGATCTTTGATCGCAAAAGCAGTCTTTAGCGCTTCTAGCAGATAAACGGACGAGCCCGTTTTATTGTATGCCTTTTCGTATAAAAACATCGATGCGACGGGATCTTTATGCAGTAGCTCCAAAGCTGTAAGCAAATCGAAATTTAGCTCGGCGTCCTCTTGCGCTCGCATCGCGTGATTTAGCTTTTCTTTGGTTATATTTTTAGCGCTTACGCCGCGATTTATCAAGCTCTTTTTAATTGCATCTTTTGCACCCTTTTTTGTGCCAATGCTGGAATTCCGATCGGACGCCTTTTTATCCGTAACGGACTGCTTCGCCGCTGCAGCATTCGTCCCACTCTCCGCACTTAGATACTGTGGCGCTAAAATCATCGCCGCGATTAAAATTCCGCCTAAAACCTTACCCCGATACATTCTTCCTCCAATTCTTTAGTATGCGTTTTAAAATATTCCCAAAAACGGAAAGCTACGGCACTGCTTCGGGCGCAGCTCGTAAATCCCGCAGTTGCGCTGCGCCTCGTCAAAAAATACGCACGCCAAACCGCCTTCAAAGGGCTTTTCTTTTACGCTAAATCTAGCGCCTATCTTGTCCAAATACGTCCTTTTAAGCTCCGCGGGCGAAATTTTAAATTTTACCGCAAGTGCCGCGATCTCACTCTCATCTATCCAGATGTAGCCGCTCTCTCCCGTGCAGCACTTACCGCCGCAGCGCTCGCACGCGCTTGCATCGAAGCTAAAGCCAAACTCACTCATAATCCACACTCGTCAGATCCGCGCTTTTGTAGATCGCGTGGGCTTGTGCGGTGCGCCTTCCGTGCGCGCTAGCATAGATCGGAAGGACGATCTCACAGGGCGAGCGCGAGTTCTTACGAGCCTGCAAAAGCGCGAGCTTAGCGGGCTTTGAAATGTCGGGATAGACAAAACCAAGCCTCGTCAAATTTAGCCTAAACTCGCCCAAAAGCTCGCAAATTTTAGCTAGCTTACCCGCCTCGTAGCAAAAAATAAGTGTGCCGCCAGGCTTAAGATGAGCATTCGCAGATCGCACGAAATCCCGTAGGCTAAGGCTTGCTGCGCTCTTACTAAGCGCCATATGAGGCTCTTTGCTAAGCGAAATGCGCTCTCGATAAAAGGGCGGATTTGAGACGATAAAATCGAAGCGTTTTTCGCTTCTAAACTCCGCAAAATCCGCGTGCAAAATTTCGGCAGGCAGATCGTTTTGCAAAGAATTCAGCCTTAAGATTTCTAAATTTCGCTCTTGAATTTCTAGCAAGCTTAAATTAATGCTCTCAAAATCGCGCTTTAGTAAAAGCCCTAAAATTCCACATCCTGCGCCCACATCCAACACGTCGCCATATATCGCTCGCGGATTTAGCGCGCCTTTGGGGCTACGCTCGTTACAAGCAGCAAACCCTCCGTCACGCAAGCACTCCGCAGTAAAATCCGCGCGCGCTTTGGCCTCTTTAAATTTGCTCGCGAAATCTTTATCGTGCGTCTTTTGAGATTCTAAAGACTGCGCGATTTGCTCGTCACAAAATTTAAAATTTTCACCGCTTGCGATATCAGGCTTTAAAGTATGCCAGGCTTCGTCGCTTTGAAAATCAGAATTTTTGCAGTGCTCGCTTTGAAATTTCGCCCGAAGTCCCGCTTTAAATTCTCTTTTAAATTCCGCCTGGAATTCGGCGCAGCCCTTACTTCCAAAATCGCGATCGTTCTCCGTGCTATGGTCAGCGGCATACGACTCTTCTTTGCTAAAAGCACAATCCGCGGCGCAAAACTGCGCATTAAAGCCTCCATCTGTCGCGTCTTTAAATTCCGCGCCACAGCCCAGCGCCCAAGAGTCATTTTGTGACGTAGCATTAGCCTTGTGCACACCTGAGCTTCTTATAAAATTCCACAAAAAAATCGTATCGCTCGTGTAGCGATAACCCTTTTTTGGCTGATAAAGCCTCATCTGCGGATGTTTTTGATGATGGTATGAGCGTGATTTATAGCCACCACGATCGATCCGCCGCTTCTGCTGATGAGATCTCCGCCCACGTAAAGCCCACTAGTGGCAGTCTGGAGATTTTCATCCACGATCGGTACGCCGTTTTCATCGTAAGCGATGCCGCATTTTTTAAGAAAATCGATCGGGCTCGTGCCGCCGATCGCGTATATCACGCGGTCGAATACGAGCTCGGTGCCATCATCAAATTTCACCAGCACCTTGCCATTTTCATTCTCAAGAGCCTCTATATCGATGCCTAAGCGCAAGATGATGTTGCCGTATTTGGTCTCGCGCATTACGTCGCTTTCGTTCGTCTCGTTTAGGCGGGTAAATTTAGCCTTGCGATAGCAAAGCGTCACGACATTGGTTTTACATAGCGCTATAGCGTATTCCGCAGCTGAGTTACCGCCTCCGACGACTAGAATTTTTTCATTGATCGTGCATTTATCGAGATTGAAATTTACTCGTTGCGTGATCGAAGGCGGAATTTTATAAGCGGGCTTATTGGGCTTGCCCATCCTGCCAATTGCGACGATGACGTTGCGCGCGCGGTATCCAGCCGAGCTAGTCGTGATATAAAACTCATCTGCGTGCTTTTCGATCTTTTCGACCTCACTTTTGAAATTCGTATCGATTTCGTCGCTATCTAAGAGCTCGTCGAAATAATTTAGCACGCTCTCTTTCGTGCCGGTTTCAAACGAAATAGATCCGCGCGTCTCGCTGTCAAAGCCCTTATATTCTTTATCGACGCGCTTTTTATCTTTGTAAAACTGCCTAATCGTTTGAGAGTGGTTGTCGCCTTTTTCAAGCAGAAGCACATGTGCAAGCCCGTTTCTTTTGGCTTCTACTACGGAAGCGATGCCGCAAGGACCGCCGCCGATCACCGCCAAGTCGTAAACGTCTATCATAAATTTCCTTTAATCTTTTAAATTTCATACGAAATTATAGTAAAAATTCCATTAAAATCAGTGGAATTTCCTAGCAATTTCGCAGCTTAAATTTAAAATTTTAACGCTTATAAGATGCTTGCTTGGCTAAATTTGAAAAGACATAATTTTCTACGTTTAAATTTTAAATTTCACGGCGCCAATCCGTTTATAAAAGCTCATGCGGCAAAAGCGGCGAATTTAAAATTTTACTTCGCCAAGATGGAAATTCTGTACAAATTGATCGAGCGTATAAGACAAGTCCATATCAGTCTTGATGGTAGCCAATTGACGAGATAAGAAGGCTAAATCTTTATTTTCAACAAGACGTTCTTTTAATTTCTTGCCAGAAATGTTATCGATATTCTCATATACAGACTCTAAATCACCATATTCATTAATCAATTTAAGAGCTGTTTTTTCACCAACCCCTGGAACGCCAGGAATATTATCGGAAGAATCACCCATAAGAGCCTTCATTTCGATAACCTTATCAGGACCATAGCCATAAAGTTCTTCCATATTATCTAAAGTAACCTCTAACATATCAGAAATACCTTTTTTAGTTAAGAACACATGGCTATGTTCTGTTA
>NZ_CALIMQ010000091.1 GCF_938045535.1 uncultured Campylobacter sp.
GCGCATTACGGCTGAAATTTTGTACCTGCTCATTTTAGGCTAGACGGAATTTTTCGGCGAAGCATAATTTCGGCAAAACGTAAAATTTAATCAGCGGTGCGATCTCTCGGTAGTTGCCCTAAATTTAATCAGCAATAAAATCGCTCGGCGGTTGCCCGAAATTTAAACGGGCGATACGATTAGAGATGAAAGTGCCTGTCGCGCATAAATTTGAAGCAAAACGCCTTGCCGTGTCTAAAAATTTATAAAATTTGACCGCGTTTCGCATCGCAGCCTCTAGCTTTTAGTGCCAAACCTACATAGCGGCAAAATTTAATCGGTGGCGCTCGCGATTATGAAATTTAAAAGCAGCTCTGCAAGGACGAAATTTAAAATTTAAAAGCAAGCTTAGGGCGAGAGTTAAATTTACCGCGCGCGCGGCGTTTACAAAAGCCGCGAGCCAAAGCATATCTGCCGAGCGTATGCCGCAACATATCGCAAGCGCTGGTTTGCACGTTACGTCAAATTCCGCAAAATCCTAGCCGCGCATTCCCGCATCGCCTCATCAAACGCCGTCGTAGGTTGGATTGTAAATTTAAATTATAAAGAATTGGATGAGGCGAAATTTAAAATTCCGCCTCCTAAGCGGAAAAGGATTAAAGCGCCGCGTAGCGCACCATTAGGCAGGTTTGAAGCGCCGCCAGTTTATCAAGCGCGCTTTTTTGCACTTCGGAATCAACCAAAATGACTGCCAAAGCATCCCCCTCTTCGCCTCTGCCTAAGCGGAAGTCTGCGATATTGATGTTTTCGTCGGCTAGGATCGTGCTTACAGATTTGATAACGCCCGGCACGTCGGTGTTTTTGAAGATTATCATCTTGCCCTTCGGCTTAAAATCGGTCTTAAATCCGCCGATATTTACGATGCGCTCCTCGCTTCCGTCAAAGACCGTGCCCGCGACGTTTGAGATCGCCTCATCGGTCATGATTTTTACCGCGATCTCGCTTTTATAGACGCTGTTTGCAAGCTCGCCGAAGCTCGTATCGATCCCCTTTTCATCCGCAAGAAATTTTGCATTAACGTAGTTTAGCGAATCGCCCAAAGAATCGTGCAGCGCGCCTACGATGGCAAAAACGAGCATCGATTTTAGATACTGCACCACCTCGCCGCTACCCTCGATGCGAATCGATTTGATCGGGCCTTTGTTGATCTGCGCCGCAAGATAGGCCATTTTGGAGACTAAATTTATATACGGCTCGATACCGCGCGGCAGATCCTCGAGCTTAAGCGGCAAATTTAAAGCGTTTGGATAGTTTAAGCCGCGTGCTGCGCTGATCGCCTGCTCCGCGGCTTCCCTGGCGATATTGCTTTGCGATTCGAGCGTGTTTGCTCCAAGATGCGGAGTCGCGCTTAAATTTTCGATATCCAAAAGCTCATGATCGGTCGCAGGCTCTTTGTCGAAAACGTCGATGCCGAGATACGCGATCTTGCCGCTGCGTAGATTGTTTGCGAGCGCTTTTTCATTATACAGCCCGCCTCTGGCGCAGTTTATTAGGCGGACGCCGTCCTTCATCTTCGCTATTTGCGGCTCGTCGATCATATTTATCGTCTCTTGATTTTTCGGCGTATGGATCGTGATGAAGTCGCAAGATAAAATTTCATCGAAATTCTTCGTATATTTTACCCCGAGCTTCGTGGCCTTCTCAGGCTCAATATATGGATCATAGGCGATGACGTTCATTCCAAACGCAAGCGCGCGCACCCCCACGCGCGAGCCGATGTTTCCAAAGCCGATGATACCGAGGCTCTTTTTATAAAGCTCGGTGCCGTACCATTTCTCGCGCTTCCAAATTCTATTAATTTTCAGATCGTTGCAGGAATTTACATATTTGCGCGCCGCATTTAGCAGATGGCACATGCTCATTTCGACCGCGGCGATGGTGTTTGCAGTCGGTACGTTCATCAAAATAATGCCGCGCTTGGAGCAGCCGTCGATGTCGCAGTTATCAACGCCCACGCCCGCACGCACGATCGCTTTTAGCTTGGTGCCGGCATTTAGAAATTTCTCATCCACCGCCGTAGAGCTTCTGGTAATCGCAACGTCCGCATCGCCTAAAATTCCGTATAGCTCGCTCTTGGGCACGCTCGTGGCGTCGATTACTCTAACATCCGATTCCTGCTTAAGCAGATCAAAACCGATTTTGTGGATTGCGTCGCAAACTATGATAGTTTTCATTAAATTTAACCTTTAGAAGTGGATCCGCAAGGCGGGGATGCCTTGCGGGAGGAATTATTTATTTAGTTGATCTTTGATTAGATCCCCTAGGCTTTGCTTCTCATCGTCGTTGCTATTGATCTCGTTTAGCGCCTCGCGCTCCTTCTGATGAGCCAGCCTGCGCACGCTTAGGCGGATTCTATTTTTCTTCTCGTCGATGAAGGCGATCGCAGCCTCGATCTCGTCGCCCACTTTTAGGCTATCTACGCTTACGTTGCCAAGATCTTCCTTGCGAATAAGCGCGTCGATACCGCCTCCCAGCTCGACAAAAATTCCAAACTCTTTAATATCGCGGATCTTGCCTTTTACGACATCGCCTTGATTGTGGCTCTTGGCGTAATCGCTAATAGGGCTGTCGCCGAGCTCTTTGTGATTTAGAGAAATTTTTTGAGTATCTTTGTCGATCTTAATGATCTTAACTTCGATCTCGTCGCCCACTTTGAACAAATTTTTGCACTTCTCGCCGCGATCCCATGAAGCGTCTTCGTTATGCAAAAGTCCCTCTACGCCGTCGATCCTCACAAACGCGCCGAAATTCGTAATCGTAGTGACGCTGCCTTTTAGCACGTCGCCCACTTTGTATTTAGCAACAAACTCGTCAAACGGCTTGGTGAGTAAATTTTTAAGGCTCACGCGCAGCCTGCGCTCGCTAGGGTTGATCTCTACGACCTCGACGTCAAGCTCCTCGCCCTCGCTGATGAAATCTTTCGGATTTTTGATATTTTTATCCCACGAAATTTCGCTGATATGCAAAAAACCCTCGATGTCGTTGCCAAGATCGACAAACGCGCCGTAAGGCTCGATATTACTTACTTTTACGCGGATAGTATCACCCACTTCCAGGCTATCTTTGATCTCGTTCCAAGGATCGGGCATCGCCTCTTTGATCGAAAGGGAGAGATGCTTTTTATCGTTGTCATATTTGATAACTTTAACCGGAACCTTATCGCCCTCTTTGTAGAGCGAGCTTGGATTTACCGGGCCTTTGTATGAAATTTCGCTGTAGTGTACGAGCCCATCCACGCCGCCTACGTCTACGAACATGCCGTAGGTAGTGATCTTTTTAACGATACCCTCAATAATGCCCTCGGTAGCGACTACCTTTTCGATCGCCTCTTTACTTGCTTTACGATCCTCATCAAGTAGCTTCTTACGCGATACTACGATGCTTTGTTCATCTCTATCAACTTTAATGATCTTTACCTTGAAATTTTTACCGACGGCGCCATTGGGATTTTTAAGCGCACTTTGCGAGCGAGGCATAAAAAATTCCACGTCGTCTGCGTTGGCGCAAACGTAGCCGCCCTTATTAAACGATAAAATTTTAACGTCATAGATATTTTCTGCGTTTTCATCATAGGAGTCGATGAACGCCTTTACTTTTTCCTTCTTTAGAGCCTTTTTATACGATACGACCGGGCGACCGCCTCTGCTTCCGATAATAGCGACTTTGATGTCATCTCCTACGTTAACCTGCGGGTTTCCTTGCTCGTCACTAACCTCGGCGGCGTCTAAAATGCCCTCCGACTTCCTGCCTACGTCTATGAAAACCTCGCCGTCCTTAAGGGCGATAACCTTACCTGTGACGACCTCGTCGCGAGACTTCCCGGCGTCATACTCCTCTAACAATGTCGCAAAATCTTCCTCTGCGTGGTTTTGAACCTTCTCGTTCACCTCAGCCATATGCTTCCTTTAAATTTATTTGTGCTTTTTTGAAAAGA
Organism: uncultured Campylobacter sp.; assembly: GCF_938045535.1. Classification (GTDB taxonomy): domain Bacteria; phylum Campylobacterota; class Campylobacteria; order Campylobacterales; family Campylobacteraceae; genus Campylobacter_B. Next base: position 3,974 of record NZ_CALIMQ010000091.1, read on the forward strand.
ACTAAAATGCGCGATTTTAGCTAAAATTTGCTTTCGATTTGATAAATTTCTAAGAGTAAATTTGATAAGAGGGCTTATAAATTCTGCGTTAGATTTTCGATTCGCGCTACTACTTTTTTGATGATCCAATCGGGCGTGCTGGCTCCTGCGGAGATGCCGCAGAGGCTTTTGTTTTCAAACCACGAGCGCTCAAGCTCGCTTTCGTTTTCTATAAGATAGCTGTCTTTGCAAAAATTTTGTGAAATTAAAAAAAGCTGCTTGGTGTTGGAGGAATTTTTCCCGCCTACGATTATCATCACGTCGGCCTTTTGCGACAGGCTTTTTACGGCCTCTTGATTTTCCAGCGTCGCATTGCAAATCGTATTAAAAATTCTCAGCTCCCTCGCGCGCTGCATCAAAAAATCCGCGATTTTAGTAAAGCTTTCTATCTTTTTCGTAGTCTGCGAAACGAGCGCGACGCGAGTCCCAAGCTTGACGTCTTGCAGCTCCTTCGTATCCATGATCACGAATACGCGCGATTTTGCGTAGGATTTCACACCCTTTACCTCGGGATGATTTTTATCGCCGAAAATCACGATGTCATAGCCCTCCGCGCTCATCTTTTCTACGATCTGCTGCGGCTTGGTCACGAAGGGGCAGGTAGCGTCGATGAGCTCCTTATTTTGCGCCTTTAATCTTTGTAGATCGTCTTTTTGGATGCCGTGCGTGCGAATGATGAGCTTTTGCTCGTCCTTGATCTCACTAACGCCTTCTAAGGTTTTGACGCCGAAATTTTGTTTTAAACGGTTAATCTCTTCGGCGTTATGTATCAGTTCGCCGATCGTAGCGGCCTCGCCGGCGCTTTCTGCGATCTTGATCGCGCGCTTGACGCCAAAGCAAAAGCCGTAGCTTTTGGCCATCTCAATCTTCAACGCCAGCTCCGATCTGTCTTAAAATCGTGGCGAAGTTCGGAAACGACGTCGCGATACAATCGCTATCCTCGATGATCATCCCCGATCTTAAGCCTAAAATCGCAAAACTCATCGCGATGCGGTGATCTCCGCACGGCGTGATAATCGCTGCGTTTGCCTCGCCGCCTTCGATCTGCCAGCCGTCCTGTAGCTCGCGCGCCTTAATACCGCAAGCGCGAAGCCCTTCGCAGGTTACTTTTATGCGGTCGCACTCCTTCACGCGTAGCTCGGCGGCATTTCTAAGCACACTACTTCCCTGCGCGCAAGCAAAGGCGATCGCAAGCGCCGGCGCTTCGTCTATCAGCCACGAGATATTTTCGCTCACCTCCACGGCGTGAAGCGGCGCGTAAGCGACCTCTATATCGCCGATCTGCTCGTAAATTTCGCTCGTTTTGTGAAATTTTACTTCAGCGCCCATGCGTTTTAAAATTTCATACGCCTCTATGCGGGTTTTGTTTAGCAGCATATTTTTTAGCACTATGCGCGAGCCCGGGGTTATCGCTGCGGCGACCGCGAAGAAAAACGCCGAGCTGGGATCGTTTGGGATAAAAATTTCAAGCGGTTTAAGCAGCGAGCTAAGCGGCGCGACTTCGATCGCAAGGCCGTTTCGCGAAATTTGCGCGCCCATCGCTTTTAGCATCCGCTCGCTATGATCGCGGCTAAGCTCGGGCTCGCTAAACCTGCACCCGCTGCCGCGCAAAGCCGCTAAAATCAGAGCGGTCTTTACCTGCGCGGACGCAATCTTACTCGCGTATTCGAAATACCCGAGCTTTTGCCCCAGCACCGCAATAGGCGCCTTTTCGCCGCCTGCTCGTCCGTAAATTTTAGCGCCTACTTTGCAAAGCGGATCCGCAACGCGCCTCATCGGGCGCTCGCTTAGATACCGATCGCCGCATAGCACGAAAAAGCCCTCGCGTCCCGCCAAAAAGCCCATAAATAGTCGCATCGCCGTACCCGAGTTGCCGCAATCAAGCGGGACATTAGGCTCTTTGATAGCGGCGGGAGGAGTGATTAAAATTTCGTCCTCTACGCGCTGCACGCAAGCGCCCAAAAGCTCCACGATCTTTAGCGTATTTTGCGTATCCTCGGCCTCAAGATAGTTTGAAATTTTACTCGTCCCCTCCGCTAGCAGCGAAAAGATCGCCGCGCGATGCGAGATCGATTTATCTGCGGCTATGTTTGAGATATCCGCTCGCAAAGGGCCCGCTTGCGCAAAAATTCTCATCGTAGCCCAAGCCCCAGCTCGCTGCTAAGAGCGGCTAAAATTTTATCGGTAAAGCCCGCGACTTCCTCGTCGCAGAGCGTTTTTTGAAGGTCTTGAAATACAAGTCTGATCGTCAGGCTCTTTGAATCGCCCAAGCTTTCGTCGCCGTAAAGATCGCTCGGGATAAATTCCTTTAGCGCCTCGATTTTAAGGGCGTCTATGCACTGCTTGATCTGCTCGAAGCGCATTCCGCTCGGCACCAAAATACTTAGATCGCGCGATACGCTAGGGAATTTCGAATAAACGTCCGCTACGATATTTTTAAATTTAAGCTTGGAAAAATCGATCTCGCACAGATAGCTTTTATCCAGATCGCGCCCTGCTTCTACGGCGTAATCCACGCGCCCGATAAAACCTACTATTTCGCCGCCCTGCTCAATCTGAGCTTGCTCGAATTCGCTTAAAAATTTCAAATTTTCGCCGGGCAACCTGACCTTAAATTTACCGATGACGCTTTGGATTAAATTTGCAAAATACAAAAAATCGACTGCGGCAGGTTTTGCGCCGGCAGCGATAGAGGGCTCCGCCTTTAGTCCGCTAGCTATAAAGCCCAGTCTTAGGCTCTGTTTGCCGTCCGCATCAAACACCTCTCCTAGCTCAAAAAGCTTGACGCTTCTGCGAGAATTCTTTAAATTTCGCTCAGCAGATTCCAGCAGATGATTAATCAGCGTCGGTCTTAGCGCGTCCAGCTCGCCGTTGATCGGATTTAAAATTTTAACCTTGCACGGCTTAAAGCCTAAGTTTTCTAGCGCCTTGCCGTCGTCAAATACATAATGTACGCACTCGAAAAATCCTACTGCTGCCGCCTTGCTGCGAAGCTTGCGCCCGTTTTGTAAATTTACGTAGGTATCGTTTAGGCGGTTTTTCTCGTAGAAGCTTAGCGGCGCAGCGGCGATATTATCGATGCCCACGATACGCACGATCTCCTCGCACACGTCGTGGGAATTTACGATATCGTGGCGGAAAGGCGGCACCTTAGCGGTAATGAGATCGGCTTCGACGCCCACATCGAAGCCCAGCCTTTTTAAAATTTTTACGATCTTGTCGCGTGGAATTTGCGCGCCGATCATTGAGTTTATCTCTTTTTCGCTAAAGCCCACGATAAGCGGCTCCAAAGCATTTGAAATCTTTTGTGTGCCCGCATATAGGCTAACGGCTTTATTTTTAAGTAGCAATCTAAATAGCAGATCGAGCCCTAGCCTAAGCTTTGGCTCGCTGCCTCTGCTTGAGCGATACACATGCTCGTCGCCTTTTAGGCTTTTGTTTTCGTTTACTGCTTTAGCAATGATTAGTGGCGCGGTGTAGTTTGCCTCTAATAGCACCACTTTGCTACTGCAACACGCCTTTAGCTCTGCGTCTTGGCAAATCCCTGCTACGCTAAGCAATCTCTTGCCCGCATAAACGCCGAACTCGCCGTTTGGCATAGGCTTTATGTCAAGCGCTACTTTGCCATCTGCGGAAGCGATCTTTTCAAAATCATAAGCACGCAGCAATACTCCGGTAGAATGAGTAGCGTAGTTGATGAAATTTTGCACCGCGCAGCTTTGCAAAATACCAACGCTTGCAAGACGCAAGGTCTGCTTTAAATTTAACTTCAGCTCGCCTTTGATCTCGTAAGCTCGAAAAGCAAATTTAGCGCTTACCTCATCGCTTGCACGCACGCTTAAAATTCTACCGATACCAGGCGCTCCGTCGGCATCTTCAAACTCGTGCTTTTCCTTTAACGGCAGATCAAGTGCCGCGCTTAGATCGCGCGCTATGCCTAAGATGCTAAGGCAGTCGCCACGGTTGGCGGTAAGCTCGATCTCGATAAGATCGTCGTTAAAAATTTCATACTCGCGCAGCTCCTTGCCGAGTACGAGCTCGCCGATGCTACTATCAAGCACCATAATGCCGTCATTCGTCTTAGCAAGCCCAAGCTCCGTTGCCGAGCAAATCATGCCAAAGCTCTCCACGCCGCGAAGTTTGGCAGGCTTTATCTCAAGTCCGCCAGGAAGCACGGCGCCGATGAGGCTAACCGCGACGTATTGCCCAGCCTCGACATTTTTCGCGCCACAGACGATCTGCAAGCTCTGCTTACCGACATCAACCTCGCAAACGTTTAGATGATCGGAATTTTCGTGACGACGCTTGCTTTTTACGAGTCCTACTACGACGCCTTTAGGAAGTGAAATTTTATCGTGAGCGTCAACCTCAAGACCGATGGAATTTAGCGTAGAAAGCAGTCTTTCGCTTGAAATTTCGCTTATGTCGATCCACTCTTGCAACCAATTTCTCGTTATTATCATTTAAACTGCTCCAATAATCTAATATCGCCTTCAAATAGCGAGCGCAGATCGGGTATGCCGTGCAGCAGCATCGCGAAACGCTCGACACCGAGCCCAAATGCGTATCCACTGACGTTTTTCCAGCCCACTGCTTTAAAGACGTTAGGATCGACCACGCCGCTGCCTAGCACCTCGAGCCAGCCCGTCTGCTTACAGACGCGGCATCCATGTCCGTGGCAGAAAATACAGCTGATATCGACCTCCGTACTCGGCTCCGTAAACGGAAAGAAGCTCGGGCGGAAGCGGACTTGGACGCTACCGAACATATAGCGCAAAAATTCCTCTAAAACGTATTTTAAATTTGCGAAGCTCACGCGGTCTCCCTGCTCGACTACGAGACCCTCCACTTGATGAAACATCGGCGTGTGGGTTAGATCCATATCGCGGCGAAATACCGCGCCGGGGGCGATCATGCGCACCGGCGGAGCTTTAAATTTCTCCATCGTGCGGATCTGAACGCCGCTGGTGTGCGTGCGTAGCAGCCGCCCGTCGTCAAGATAAAACGTATCTTGCATATCGCGCGCCGGGTGGTATTTGGGTAAATTTAGCGCTTCAAAATTATGGAAGTCGTCCTCGATAAGCGGGCCACTTTCGACGCTGAAATTCTGCGCGATGAAGTAGTCTATGATCTTATCCATCGTCTCCATCACGGGATGCAGCGCTCCGCAGCTTACGTTTTCGTTAAAAAGCGTGACGTCGGTCGCTTCATTTTTCATCGCCTCTTTTTGCTCCGCCGCTTCCAAGCTCGCCCTTTTTGCAGCGATGAGCTCGCTGAAATAATCACGCTTTTCATTCGCGCTTACGGCAAGCTCTTTTTTCTGCTCGGGCGCTGCGGATTTGAGCTCAGAAAAAAGCGCCGTTATGATGCCTTTTTTGCCGAAAAGCTCCAAGCGCACGGCTTCCAGCTCGCTTAGGCTCGATGCGGCGTCGATTTTTGCTTTAATCTCTTGCAAATTCTATCCTTGTGGTTAAATTAATGGCGCGATTGTAGTTAAAATTTGATAAAAGCTAGGTAAATTTGCGTGTTTGGATTTTTTGGCTATAATCGCGGCTAAATTTCAACCTCATAAAAGGATCTAAAATGAACGTCTTCGAAAAGATCGTAAACGGCGAAATCCCGTGCAACAAAGTGCTAGAGAACGATGAATTTTTGGCCTTCCACGACATCAACCCTAAAGCGCCGATCCACATCCTGGCTATCCCTAAAAAATGCTACGAAAACTTCCAAGTAACGCCTCCTGAAGTGATGAGTAAAATGAGCGCTTTTATCCAAGAAGTAACTCGCAAAATGGGGCTTGATAAGAGCGGATACCGTCTTGTTTGCAACTGCGGCGAAAACGGAGGTCAAGAGGTGATGCATCTGCACTTTCATATCCTAGGCGGAATGAAGCTACCGTGGGATCACGTAAGCGACCGAAATACCGAAGAGAATTTTTAAGGCTCGAACCAAATTCTATTAAAATCAAAATTCCGTGAAATTGTAAAATTTTACGGAATTTGCGAAATTCTTTGAAATTTTTAAAATTCCGCTTCATTTATAAGCACCGAGGTTTTAGTTTTAAAAATAATCAAAATAGTAAAACTACAAGCTAAAATTTATCATCAGACGCTAAAAAGAAATATAAATTTATCACAGACGATCTCTTAGCAAATGCCATTCTTGAGCTGCAAAGCTTTAGCTCTT
>NZ_CALIMQ010000092.1 GCF_938045535.1 uncultured Campylobacter sp.
CCCTTTTTCTCGGCGTCCGCGACGTATTTAGCCGTGCGGGCGGGGCTTCGGTGCGCCGAAGATACGATCATCTCGTACGCCGCGCCAAATTCGTTTAGAATTTTAGCCGCCTCGTAAACGACCTCGTAATCGCTCTTTGAGCCCATTATTATAGAAACAAATTTCATTCTATCTCCTTTCTTAAAAAGCAAAACTCCGCGAGCTTCGCAGGCAGCTTAATCTCATTTAGATTGCCGCTGTGAATCTCGCCAAATTCCTTACCGCTACGGCTTTGCAGCCTCTTAAATTTTAAATACGGCTTGCCGTCAAGCTCAAAAATTTCGCCGATTTCATTATCGCAAGCGCAAATTTCAAAGCCGCGCGGGGCAAAAATTTCATACGAAACGCCGGGTAAAATTTTATCCTTGACGCTTATAAACTCGCCGTCCTGCGAGATCGCGCAAACCTGATGCGTGCCAAGCTCGATGCTGCGGTCTAAATTTTGCGTATCCTCTCGCTCGTACGGGCGCTTTATCAAATATCCGTCGCTAAAGCCGCGGTTTTTAAGCGTCGCGATCTCGCGCTCGTAAACACTGGCCTCAAATTTATCGCTCGCGGCATCGTCGATCGCCGCGCGGTAGGCGTTCGTGGCGCATGCGACGTAGTATTCGCTCTTGGTGCGCCCTTCGATTTTGAAGCTGTCGATCGCGCCCGTTTGCATGATCTTTTGCACGTGCGAAATGAGGCTAAGATCCTTCGCGTTCATTACGAAAGTCCCCTCCCCCTCGCGCTCTTGCAAGCGAAAAAGCGCGCTGGTTTCGGGATTTTTCGCATAAAGCTCGTAGTTAAATCTACAGTCGTTCGCGCAACTTCCGCGGTTGCTGAAGCGCCCGCTTTGCATCGCGCTAACAAGACAGCGCCCGCTGTATGCGAAGCACATCGAGCCGTGCACGAAAATTTCAATCTCTAAATTTGGAATTTTATCTTTGATCTGCACGGCGTCTTTGAGCGTCATTTCGCGCGCCGCGACAATGCGTACGGCGCCCAGCTCCGCCCAAACCTGCGCATCTAGATAATTTAGCACGTTAGCTTGGGTAGAGACGTGAATCGGAATCTCAGGCGCTACGGCTCGCGCAAGGCTCGCGACGCCCAAAGTGGCGATTAAAATTCCATCTACGCGCAGGTCGCGAAGAAATTCCAAATGCCTTTCGATGTTTCCTAGCTGGCCGTTGGTCGCAAAGCCGTTTACGGTCGCGTAGAGCTTCTTGCCGCGCTCGTGAGCGTACGCGACGCCCTGTGCAAAGCTTTCCTTGCTAAATTCCTTCGCGCTTCGCTGGCGCAGCGAAAATGAGCCGGTGCTTGCATACACGGCGTCCGCGCCGTAAGCTAGGGCGATTTTTAGTTTCGTTAAATTCCCAGCAGGAGCTAAGAGTTCGGGTTTTTTCAAATACATTCCTAGTGATTTTTTAAGCACGATTTTACTACAATTTAGCCAAAATTTTATTTAAGGAGCAGTTGATGCGAGCCGATCTACACAACCACACCTATCTTTGCAACCACGCTAACGGCGAGCCGCGACAGTATTTGGAAGCGGCGATCGCACGAGGCATAGAAATTTTCGGCTTTGCAGATCACGCGCCGATGAACTTCGATCAAAAATACCGAATGAGCTTCGAGCAGATGGAGCTTTATGAGCGGATGATTAGGGATCTGCGGGACGAGTTTAGCGGGCGGATCGACGTGCGGCTGGGATACGAGGTCGATTTTATGACGAAAAAAGAGCTAATGGATGAGCGGATTTTCGAGCGCGAGGTTGATTATCTCATCGGCTCGGTGCATTTTTTAAACAACTGGGGCTTTGATAACGAGGAATTTTTAGATCAGTGGAGCGGGCGCGAAATAGACGACGTTTATCGCGAATACTTTGCGCTGATCTGCGCGCTGTGCAGAAGCGGTAAATTCGACATTTTAGGGCATATGGATCTGATTAAAATTTTTAAATTTACTCCGAAAAAAGATATTAGAGTTTTAGCAGGCGGCGCGATAAATGCGATCAAAAAAAGCGGCATCGTCGTAGAGCTAAACTCCGCGGGGCTTCGCAAGCCCGCGAATGAAATTTATCCAAGCGACGCGCTTTTGGCTATGCTAGCGGATGCGGACGTGCCGATCACGCTTAGCTCGGACGCGCACTCGGTAGCTCAAGTAGCGCTAAACTACGATAAAATTTACGCCAAAGCGCGCGAGTTCGGCTACGAGCGGATCGCCGTTTTCAAAAATCGCGAGCGGCAGTTTGTAAGTCTGGCGTAAATTTACGGCGGTCGCCTTTAAATTTAAAAAGGCGCGGCGCTGCAAATTTTAAAATTTCAAAATCTTCGGCGGCGTGAAAATTTCAGATTTCAAAAGGCACGGCGGCGAGAAATTTTAAAAATCGCGGTGCGCAAAACGGCGCGCAGATAAAGTCGAATTTCAACTAAATAATGTTAAAATCCGCCATTAAATTTAGCCCAAATACGGGCGGAAAAAAGGAAAAAATATGGGAAAATTTGTTAATGACGTGAAGGAATTTTTTAAATTTTGCGATGAAAACGAGGTCGAGTTCGTGGATTTTAGATTTACCGATCTAAAGGGTACCTGGCACCACGTCGCTTACAACTACAAGCGCCTGCCGAAGGACTTCGCCGACGGAATTCCATTTGACGCAAGCTCGGTAGCGGCATGGCAGCCAATCGATAAATCCGATATGATGCTAAAGCCCGACGTGCAAACGGCGTTTTTAGATCCATTCACCGCGGACGTTACGATCATCGTCATCTGCGACGTTTACGATATCTACAAAAACGAGCTTTACGAAAAATGCCCGCGCTCGATCGCTAAAAAAGCCGAGCAGTTTCTACAAACCACGGGTCTTGGAGATACCTGCTATTTCGGGCCGGAGAATGAGTTTTTCGTTTTCGACGACGTAAAGATCATCGACGATATGAACTGCGCGATGTTTAAGGTAGATACCGAAGAGGGGCATTGGAACAGCGGCAAAAACTACAAAGACGGCTTTAACAGCGGCCACCGCCCGGGCGTAAAGGGCGGCTACTTCCCCGTCCAGCCCGTCGATTCGATGGTCGATCTGCGCGCCGAGATGCTAAAGGTACTTGAGCAGATCGGGCTTGAGACCTTCATCTGCCACCACGAAGTAGCGCAAGGCCAAGGCGAGATCGGCGTTAAATACGGCACTCTCGTCGAGGCCGCCGACAACGTGCAAAAATACAAATACGTCGTAAAGATGGTCGCGCACCTAAACGGCAAGACCGCTACCTTTATGCCAAAGCCGCTCTACGGTGATAACGGCAGCGGAATGCACGTGCACCAATCGATCTGGAAAAAGGGCAAAAACACCTTTTACAAAAAGGGCAACTACGCAAATTTAAGCGACGCGGCGAGGTGGTATATCGGCGGCGTGCTAAAGCATGCGCGCAGCGTCGCGGCGTTTACGAACCCGAGCACCAATAGCTACAAGCGCCTGATCCCGGGCTTTGAGGCGCCGTCCATTCTAACTTATTCGAGCCAAAACCGCTCCGCTTCTATCCGCATCCCTTACGGCAGCGGCGAGCACTCGGTGCGCGCGGAGATGCGCTTCCCCGATAGCACCGCATGCCCGTATTTGGCATTTGCGGCGATGCTGATGGCGGGGATTGACGGTATCAAAAACAAAACCGAGCCGGTGGGGCCGATGGATGAGAATTTATTCAAGCTGCACCTGGATGAGATCCGCGAGCGCGGCATCGAGCAGCTTCCGCACACGCTTCGCGGCAGTCTAGAAGCAGTAATCCGCGATAATGAGTATCTGCGCCCGATAATGAGCGAGCTTTTTATCGAGACCTATCAGCATTTTAAATTTGAAACTCAGGTTTGGCCTTACGAGGCGCGCCCTACGCCGTTTGAGTTTGCGACGAATTATTCGTGCTAAGATGGGCTTATTTTATGCCGCGCCGTCCGGTTTTTACGAGGCGGTGCGGCATAGAGCCTTGGAATTTTAAAATTTCGCCACGCTCGAACTTTTAAAGCTCTACCGCATGCGCGAACTTAAATACCGCCCGTGAAGCTTCAACTCTTTTACCGAAAACGTGAAATTTTATACTTTCTGCTCATTTTGCTTGGAATTTTATCGATAAACTTAGGTCTGAAATTTTATGAATTCAAAGAATTCCGCGAGAAAAACTACGCCTTTTACGACGCGCAAATTTTAAACGCCTACGCCAAAACCAATGAGCGCGGCCGCACCTACACGGTGCTAAAGCTCAAAACGGCGGATTTCACCCTCTACACGACTGCCGGGCTCGGGCGGGAATTTCACCGCTTCGCGCGCGTAAGTATCGGCATCGTAACCAAAAACGTAAAATTTTTGGATTTTTTAAAGCAGCGTTTTTACGCGCCAAATTTTAAAATCGGAGACGAGCTTGCGCCCTCCGGGGCAAAATGGCACGCCATAGAGTTCGTCCGAGCCCAACACGAAGATGAGATGACGGCGGATCTTTACTCCGCGCTGTATTTTGCGACCGAAATTTCAAAACCGCTGCGCACTAGCGTGACGAACTGGGGCATAGCGCACATCATTTCGATCAGCGGCTTTCATCTGGGCATTATCTTTAGCACCGTCTTTCTGCTTGCAATGCCGATATATCGCTATTTTCAGGATCGCTACTTTCCATACCGCAGCGCGAGGCGCGATCTTAGCGTATTCGTGATCGTGCTGATGAGCGGATATCTCTTCGTGCTTGATTTTACGCCGAGCTTTCTGCGCTCGCTTGCGATGTGCTGCGTGGGGTTTTTCCTCGCGATGCGAAATTTCTACGTACTTAAATTTACGAACCTCTTCCTAACGATCGCGCTTCTGCTCGCGTTTTTCCCGCATTTAGCCTTTTCGATCGGATTTTATTTCTCCTGCCTCGGCGTGCTGTATATCTTCCTCTACCTGCACCACTTCGCGCCTAAATTTAAGCTCTGGCAGAACGTCATACTTTTCAACCTCTACGTTTGGCTCAGCATGAACGTAGCGGTCTATTATTTCTTCCCGACCGCTTCGCTGCAGCAGCTTAGCGTCATGCCACTAGGATACGTGTTTGTAATCTTTTATCCGCTGAGCATATTTTTGCATCTATTCGGGCTCGGCGGCGCGCTCGATACGCCGCTGCTTGCGTTTTTAAACTTTGCGCTACCGAGCTTTCAGGCGCAAATTCCGCCGCTTCTTTTCGCGCTCGCAAATATCTGCGCGCTTGCTGCGATAAAGCTTCGCTATGCAGCGCTTGGCTGCGCGATAATCGGAATTTCGCCGATATTTTTTATAACGTAGCGCGCGAAAATTCCGGCGGGAATTTTATCCGTTGGAATTTTATGCTAAAATCGCGCTTTAAATCTCACAAAGGATCAAAATGTTTATTGCAAACCTCACTTACGTTAAAGAAATTAGCGAAATCGATCGCTTCATCAACGAGCACAACGCGTTTTTAGACCGATTTTATGCGGCGGATAAATTTATCTGCTCGGGGCGCAAAGTCCCTCGCACAGGCGGTATCATCTTAATCAACGCCAAAAACCGCGCGGAGCTTGATGAGATCATCGCGCAAGATCCGTTCTTTCAAAACGGCGTCGCAAAATACGAGATCATAGAATTTACGCCGACGAAATTTGCGCCCGAGTTTTGGCGACTTTTCGGCGAATAATAAGGATCGAATTTGACACACTTTATCATAGATGACGAAAATATCGACGTAGATAATATCTTCGACGTCGTAAATCTCAAAGAGGGCGATGAGCTGAATATAGTCTCCAACACCGCCAAAAAGATCGGCGCCTTGACTCTTGCGCGCCTATCGAAGATGGGCGTTAGCATAGGTGAAGTCTTTACGATCGGCAAGCAAAGAAAGGATTTCGCCGATAAGATCATCGTGTTTTTGATGGGCAAGCTCTGCGGGCAGGAGGGCAAGATCGGCATCGTCAGCAACGATAAATTTTACGACGACGTGATAGAATTCTTTAATAATCTAAACTACCGCAAAAATCCTAAATTTGAAAAGATCAGTCTGGCCTCGCATGCCGCAGAAGTGAACGCAAAGCAAGGCAAAGCAAACGGCATGGCGGAGAAAAAAGCCCAAAAAGCGGAGCCGAAAGCCACAAAGCAAGAGCCAAAGGTTCAAAAGCAAGGGGTAAAAGCCTCGAAAAAGGAGCCCAAAACCGCAAAGCAGGAGCCGAAGGCCGCACAACAGGAACAAAAGGCTGCAAATTTTAAAATCGCCAAAGCGGACATTGCCGCGGCGGAGGCGCTGATACCCCAGTGCGTGAGTCTGCAAGCCCTCTATGCCGCGTGCGTCGCAAAGCTCGGAAGAGCCAAAGGCTGCGAGGCCTACCGCGAGATCAAGGACGGCGCGCGGACGCGATACGCAAACATCACCTATGATAGCGATCTAAAAGACGGCGCCGTAAGGCGAAACGCGATCAAGCTCTACCGCGAAAGCGGCGGCGATATGGCGGAATTTCACAATAAGCTGACGAGCGAATACAAACACGCAGGTCCTGAAATTTATAAGGAATTTAAAGAAAAACTCGTCGGTAAGATGATCTAGGCGACTCGGGCGCAAGGATTTAAGGCGCAGCGATAGAGCGCATCGCGACGTAGCAGCTAAAGCACGATCTGGCAGGGCGTTAGATGCGTCGTTACGGCGTGCGGTATGATGCAGCGCAACCCGAAATAAAACTATTTGTTTGCGCGGCATGTCGTCTTATTTTTACTGTATATAACCAAACAGAACCTAGTCACTTAGACATAGTAGCAGAATAAAGATATGTAGGATAAATTTCATTCTGCTAGGTCTAATATGGACTTAATCATAGTCAAAGTCCTCCAAATCATACCCGAAGGTA
>NZ_CALIMQ010000093.1 GCF_938045535.1 uncultured Campylobacter sp.
CCCGCTAGCCGGGTCGTATTTTGTGCCGCCTATATTTTGAGTTGCGCTACTCGCGCAGTATTTTTCATCGCGTGCCGCACCACCTCGCTCTTCGCAGCCAAGCCCTACGCGTCGCAACAGATCCCAGTCGAAGCTAACGCCGTTACCGCCCAGGCTAGCTCCTTTGGCATCGAATAAGATCCGATCGAAGCTCAAGCCCTCAAGTGGCGGCATCTCAGCGCCGATGCTTAGAACCTGCCACGCCTCGATGCCCGCTGCGTTGAGGCGCGCTTTGAAATCCGCGCTTATGCGTCCATAAATCTGAGCGCAGTCCAGTTCGCAAGCCTCGCAAATTTTTAAAATTTGCTCCTCACTTAGGACTTCCGCGCCAAAAATTTCAGAATTCAGATCCTTTACTGAAGCAGGCGCGGCGTAGTTTGCATTTAAATTTACGCTCAAATCGTCGCGCTCGTTTTCGTAAAATTTTAAGCCGCCGCTCGTGCCCGCGTAAATTTTATCTTCGCATGCGGCGACGCTGTGTTCTTCCGAGCTCAAAGCAAAAACTCCGACGCACTTTGCGCCGTTTTGGTGCGCGATACGTGCGATCTCGCGCGCTGTTTCTACGCTAACGCGGCGTTTGGAGCTTGATACAAAAATTACGCCTAAAAATTCCACCCGCGAGCCCGAGCCGTCGTCCTGGCTTCGCAAATCGCTACTGAAATTTTTATCGCAATCGGAATTTTGCTCAGACGTAAAATTTGCATGATTTTGTGCGCGGCATGCGGAATTCTCACTGCCCTGATTAAAATTTTGCACGAAATTCTTGCTACTGGAATTTCGCGTAGCATTCTCGGCATCCGAATTAAAATTCCGCTCAGAATTTTCGCCGCAAAAATTAGAATTTTTTATTAAGCTCTCGCTACCCGATTGCGGTAAATTTTTGGCGCCGTCCGCGCGCTCTAAATTTACGCAGAAAGCCGAGCCGCACGCCAGCACGGCGCGGGCTTCGGCGGCGCTTTTGATGCCGCAAATTTTGATCTTACTTCTGTACAACATATAAAAATTCCGTCACGTAAAGCTCGCGCGCGTTTAAATTTCTGCTCGCGCGGTAGGTCGGATATCGGATCTCTATCGTGCGCACGGAGCCGATGTGCGCGAGGTTTTTTAAAAATTCCGTCTTCGAGATAAAGCCCTCTGAATTAAAAGAGATTATTAAAAATTTCGCCGGAAATTCCGCCAGCAGCGCAAAAAATTCCTCCGCAGCACTTGATTTTTTGTTATATGCCGAGCGGTTCCAGTCTGCGGGGATCCCGGAAACCCTGCTAAGCTCCGCAGCATTTGGGCTCTTGCCCTCGTTTATAAAATCCGTGATCAAATTTAGCATAAAATAGTTCGAGCCGTAGGGATGCTGATTGTAAGGGGGATCGAAATACGCGACGTCAAGCTGCGAAAAGCGCTCGCGCGCGCTCTGCGAAAAGCGCGAGGCGTCCTCTTGAAAGACCGCGCTTTTGCAGGCGAAATTTGAGAGCACGGGCAGGCGCAGGGAAATCTCGCCCATTATGCGAGCTAGCGCGTTTTCGCCGCTGCCGCCGAACTTTCCCACGCCCGCTTTGTCCTTGTAAAAGCCCTTAAAAACGCCGCCCGTGTTTGAGTGGATACTCGCCTCGCTAAGCAGCGGCGCAGTGAAAAAATCGCGAAATTTTTGCGGGATTTTACCGATCTGCTCGGAAAGCCCGCCCAAAATCAGGGCGTTTCGGCGCGTGTAAAAAGCGCGCTCGCCCGCTTTAATATCCCGGTCGTCCTTCGGCGCGTACAGCTCGCTAAAAAAGCTCTCAATCGGCGTAAAATTTCTTAAAATTTCAGCGTGTAGCTCGGTTAAATCCCGCCACAGCTCGTCGCTGAAATTTGAAAGATAGCAGGAGTTTATCGCGCGCGAGTAGCCCTCCAGATCGTTTGCGATCACGAGGTTTGAGTGCGCTTTAGCCAGGCGCGCGACGATGCCGCTGCCGCTAAAGACGTCTGCGAAGCTGATCTTGTCCCGCCCAAGCTCCGCCTTAATCTCGCAGATCGCCCGCTCTATCGGCGCTAGCAGCGAGCGCTTATTGCCCAGATAGCTAATGAGCTGCTTGCTTAAAAACTCCTTCTTTTCGCCGCTAGCCATCTAAGCTCTCGCCCCTACGTAGTTTTCGTAAAATTCCCACGTTTTGCCCGATCTGATCGCCTCTAAAATGAGCGGCTTAGCCTCCGCAGGGCTTGACACGACATCCGCGCAGTATAGCGCAAACATCGCGTTTAGCACGACGATGTCAAATTTTGGCCCGCTAAGTTCGCCTTTTAAAATTTGCTTTAAAGCTTCGGCGTTAGCCTCGCCGTCGCCGCCTTCGATATCGCTGTGAAATGCCCGAGCGAAGCCGAACTGCTCGGGACTTACGCGGTATTCTAAAATTTTGCCGTCCTTGACCTCGTGGATTAGCGTCTCGTCGCACAGGCTGATTTCGTCCATGCCGTCCATGCCGTGCACCACCAGAGCGTGCTTGCGCCCCAAAATCATCAGCGTTTCGGCGATGAGCCCGTTTACTTCCTCCAGATAATTACCCACGATCTGATTGCTTAGGCTCAAATTTGGATTTAGAAGCGGTCCCATTATATTAAAGACGGTGCCGATTTTTAGGCGGTTGCGCACCTCTTTGACCTCGGCGGTGATCTTGTGAAAAAACGGCGCGTGAAAAAACGCTAGCCCCGTGCGATCTAGCAGCGCCCTAATCTGCGCAAGATCGCTAAGTAGCGGCACGCCCAAAGCATCCAGCGCATCGGAGCTTCCCGATCTGCTAGTAATCGCGCGGTTGCCGTGCTTGGCGACGCGCACGCCGAAGCTTGCCGCGATAAAGGCCACGGTCGTAGAGATATTAATCGTTTTTAGCCTATCGCCGCCCGTGCCTACGATGTCAAACATCGGGCTCGGATCGTCGTAGGTGATCGAGTATTTTAAGATACTGCGCACGAGCGCCGTGAGGCTGCTTGGATAGAGCGATTTTTCGCTGATCAGCACGAGTAGTCCCGCAAGCTGCACGATGTCGTAATCCTGCTCGTAAAGCGCCTTGCAAATGACGGCGTAATCGTCGCTGTCTAGCGGGAAGCCCTTTTGTAGCTTCAACATAAACGGGGCGAAATTTACCACGAGTTTCTCCTTTAAAATTATCTTTTTGCCGTAATTGATGAAATTTTCGATGATCTTTTTGCCGTATTGGGTAAAAAAGCTCTCGGGATGAAATTGAATGCCGAAAACCGGCTTATTTCGGTGCTTCATCGCCATTATAATGCCGTCTTTTTCGCTCTTTGCTAAAATTTCAAACTCGCGCGGCAGCGTCGCTTCGTCCACATAAAGCGAGTGGTAGCGCATAACTTCAAATTTACGCGGCAGCCCGCTAAAAAGCACACCATCTGCGTAAATTTCGATCACCGAGCTCTTGCCGTGCAGCGGCACCCCCAGCTGCTTTATCTCCGCGCCCGCCGCATATCCGATCGCCTGATGCCCCAAGCATACGCCTAAAATCGGCACGTCCAAATCCGCGCGCAAAATCTCTAAGCAAACGCCGCTATCTTTTGGGTGATTTGGCCCCGGGCTTAGGATTATGTGCGACGGGGCAAGCTCGCGCACCTGCTGCAGCGTTATCTCGTCGTTGCGGAAGTAGCGCACCTCCTCACCCGTGAGCTCCAAAATGTATTGATAAATATTAAAAACGAAGCTGTCGTAATTATCTATCATTAAAATCAAAATTTTATCCTTTTTTAGGGCGTTTGCGCCTCTTTAAAATTCTAAATAGTTTAGATTTAACCGCTTTGCGGCGAGCAAATCCGATGCCGCTTTAGCGCCGCTAGTGGGCTAAATTTAAAATTCCGCCTACGGCTGCAGCATTATCACATCTGTCGCGACGTTGCACGGCTTTGCGGCGCCTAATGAAGCTAGCCGTAAATTTTAACGCTCTCGCAGCGATCACGCTTTAAATTTGGCCGAATCAAACTCGCACCGAAAAGCGGCGCGTCTGGCTAGCTAAATTTAAAGCGTCTAAACTTCCTCGCATAGCTCCTCGATCGCCTTAAGCGGGCTTTTGCGCTTTTTGCAGATCTCCGCGTATTCGCTCTTTGGCGAGCTGTCGTAAACGATACCCGCGCCCGCGCCGATAAATACGAGATTACTTAGCCCTTCACAGCCGAAATTTTCCGCACTAAATTTAGCAGCCTCAAACCGCATCGCACGGCTAAAGCTCGGCCCGCTTTCTAAATTTAGCGCCCCGCCGCCCGCGCGAGCTTTCAAATTTAATCTCGCGTCGCGCTCGCTTGTACGAGCTAAATTTTGCGCCTCGCCGCTGCCCTTTTGCGCTGCGGCACCGCAAAGCTCTGTCGTCTTGGGATTTTCACCGTCGCAAAGCCCCATCGCTTCGGAATTTCCCTTGCCGCAAGCAGCGTCTAAATTTAAACCGGAATTCCGTTTAAAATCCTCGTCCGAGCAGGAATTTTGCGCGTCGCGATTTACGAAGATCGCCGAACGGATCAAGATCGCCTGCATCACGTCGCCGCTAAAGCGCCAAAACCCGATTCCGCCGCCGTATATACCGCGCTCGTAGCGCTCCAGCTCGTTTATAATCTGCATCGCGCGGATCTTCGGGCTGCCGCTTAGCGTGCCTGCAGGAAAGATCGTGCTAAGCACCTCAAACGCGCTTACCCCGCGCGGCTTGTTGCCGTAGACCTCGCTTACGATGTGCATCACACTTTCGTAGCGCACGATGCGCATCGCGTTTTGCACCCGCACCGAGGCTGGCGCGGCGAATTTGCCGATGTCGTTGCGAGCTAAATCGATCAGCATCCGATGCTCCGCAAGCTCCTTTTCGTCGCTTAAAAGCTCGCGCTCAAGCGCCGCGTCGGCTTCAGCATTCGCGCCTCTGCTGCGGGTGCCCGCGATGGGAGCTACAAAAATTTCGTCCTTTTTGATCTCCATAATCAGCTCGGGGCTGGAGCCCGCGACGCAGCCGTAGGGCGTCGGGAAGTGAAACATATAGGGGCTTGGATTGTTCTTTTTGAGTCGCTCGTAAAACTCCAAGCTGCCCAGATTCGTGCCGATTTTTAAAATTTCGCCCAGCACGACCTGAAACACGTCGCCGCTTTTTATCTTTTCTTTTGCAGCTTCGACCATCGCGCTAAAATTAGACTCCTCGGCGCCAAGATCGGTTAAAATTTTAAATTTAAGCTCTTTTTTCTGCGGCGCGAGTTTCGCTGCGTTTTGCGATCTCGCCTCGCTTTTTATCGCGGCATCCGTTCTTGCGGTACTCTGCGGCGCGCCTGCCGCTTCGGCGGAGCTTTGCTGCGAGGCTTGCGAACTAAGCTCGCGCAGGCTTTCGTAAATTTGGGCATCTTTGCCGTAAAAATCGTAAATTTTGCTGATTTTATCGTAGTGCAGGTAATTTGCGGCGTCGGCGTAAAAAAACGGCGGGAAGTCATATAGCGCCTGCTTCGGCGCGCCGATATTTTCGAACGCGCGCACGATGTCGTAGCCCAAAACGCCGAAAAGCCCGGCAAAGTTCGCGTTTTTAAACTCGCTTGCGCCTGCTTTCGCGCTTTTTATCTCATCAAATTTAAGCTTTAGCGCCTCAAAGCTCATCTTAAATCCGTCGAAATAATCGCAATCGATGCCGATGATGACCTGAGTGTCGTCCTCTGCGAGATAGCTTTGCGGATGCGTCTTTAAAATTTCGCGATAGTAAAAAAGCGGCTCTTCTAAAAGCATTTTCGTCCTTGGAATTTTTAGCGCCATTATACGCCGCTTAGCTTAAATTTGAGCGGGCGGCGCGAGCCTGGGCGGGCTTAATGCAAGCAAAATTTTAGTAAAATGAGCAAATTTTAAGGAGAGCGTATGAAAATTTTATTTTCCCCAAGCGAGATGAAAAGCGAGCTGGGCGGCAGCACGCGCATTTGCGAGCAAAATTTTATCTTTGCAGAGCTTTACGAAAAGCGCCTGCAGATGCTGCGCGCCTATGCGGAGTTTACGGAGCGAGCGAGCGAGGCGGAGCTTTGCAAGCTTTTTGGGCTGAAAAAATGGGATGCATCCCTGCGCGAAAATATCTTTGAAAAAGGCTGCGTCAAAGCGCTTTTGCGCTACACGGGTACTGCGTATCGCGCTTTAGGCTACGCGTCGCTAAGCCCCGGCGCACAGGAGTTTGCAGAGCGAAACACGATAATTTTTTCAAACCTTTTCGGCCCCGTGCTGGGCGGCGATGCGCTGCCGAACTACAAGCTTAAACAGGGCGAAAAATTTGGCGGTATAGACGCGGCGAAATTTTATCGCGATAGCTTCTCCGCCGCGCTGGATCGCTATCTGGCAGATGAGTGCGTCGTGGATCTGCGCGCGGGATTTTACGAAAAATTTTATGAGATGAAGCGCGAATATCTGAGTTTTAGTTTCATCAAAGGCGGCAAGGTGCTGAGCCACTACGCTAAGGCCTGGCGCGGCAAGGTGTTGCGCGAAATCGCTCTGGCAGGCGCTTGCAGCGAGGCGGAAGTGCTTGCGTTGCGTTTGGGCGGCGCTTCCGTGCTCGAGATCAAACAGATCGGGCTAAAAAAGGAGATCGTGCTGGAAATTTCATAAGGCGCGAAAACCGTTCGTAGAAATTTTCGATAAATTTTGCAGGTTTAATGCGGATTTTTGCGTAAAATTTAGCCCGGAAAATTTGCCGCGAGTTCAAATCTCGCCCCATATCCAAAGCAATTTTACTAGGAGAAATTTGCGGGCGGAATTTTATCGCGAGGATTTTGCGGCGGCGGCTTTTTGGTTTTTGGGCACTCTTCTTGTGAGCTTTGGACGGGCTTTTAGCGGCGAAATTTCACCGCAAGGATTTTTTAGAGTAAAATTTACGCT
>NZ_CALIMQ010000094.1 GCF_938045535.1 uncultured Campylobacter sp.
AAATAATACAAATGTAAGATATTCAGTAACTGGAACGGTTGCAAATGAATATGGGGCAAGAGGTAAGGCAACTATGGAACTTGGAAAAGATTCGAAGGCCTTGATTTACAGCGAATTTGAATACAAACGTGATATTATAAAAAATCAAAAATACAATAACGGATATTTCAACTTCGAAAACAGAAAATTCAAAATTGGAGCAGGAATTGGATTTGAAATGTATAAAAATCTGTTATTTTCAATTGGCGGAGGCTATCAGATTTCAGATGTGACAAAACATCAGAATAATGTTGAAAATGTAAGAAAAGCCTTTCCATATTATGAAGCTAAGCTAAATTATGATACAAGAGACAGCCTTAATTTTGCAACAAAAGGTATTTACTTTTTCTCAAATTATACTTTGGCAAACTCAAAAGAGGCTAAATTTAACTCATTAAATTTTCCTGCCGATTTGAGCCTATTAAAAGTAAATTTGACGTATAATCTCGCGAAATTTCAGGGAGCCAAGGTGCGCAAAAACATAAAATACCTAATTTACAAGTTCCTTTTGGGCAACGTCTTTTTGGCCATTTTTGTGATTTCATTTTACGTTGTTTCGTGGCATATTGAAAATATTTCAAATATCGATCTTATGAGTCTTTTGAAGGGATATTTTTTATTTCCGGGCGATATTCGTCTGCCTTTTACGACGGCGATTCTTGAGCTATTCGCCTTTTATATCAGCAGCAGTTTGAGCGATTTTTACGTCAAAGAGGTCGATCGCAAGCTAAATTTTATATTTTTCATCGCCTTTGCGACGATAGGAATTTTAGCGCTTACCGCCGTTACTTATATCATAGTATTCGGTTTTATGCTATTTGGTCTGGATCTGGATAAAAAACTAGTAGCGATATTATCCGCCGCGATATTATTCATAGGCACATATTCTACGGCATTTTCATTTCGCAAAAGTAATTACGAGCTCGGTAAATTTTTACAAATCGTTAGTCTAAAAAGGCGCTGGAATGCCAACGAAGCACTATCGTCTATTTTATTGTTTATAGGCATAATAATATGGCTAAACTTTATCGTTTTTGAATCTAAATAAAGCTAAGCGCGCCTTTTAAATTTCGTCCGTATGCGCTAAATTTAATAGGCGTAGATCACCCGCACGGCGCGACAAAATTTTAAAGCACGAAATACTTTTATCAAAATTTAAACCTACGCATTAT
>NZ_CALIMQ010000095.1 GCF_938045535.1 uncultured Campylobacter sp.
CATACGAAGGGGCCGGTGCGACCCACCGCCCCGAGAATCAGTGCGGCGAGCAGTGCCATGCAAAATTTCAAGCCGTGATAAAATTTTACTACCGCGCCAAAATCCCGCATCGCGATAAAATTCTATCGCCGTGCCGTTAAAATTTACGCCGCGAAATTCTATGCCGCCAAAATTCTGTGCCATAAGATTTAAACGCCGTAAAATTTCAAAAAGCCGCGCCGAATTCCACGAATTTTCATAGTCGCAAGCCGCAAAATTTCAAAAAACCTCGCGAAATTTAGCAAATTTAATCTTTAATTTCAACTGCCTCATCCTTGATCTCGACCTTTTGCGTAGCGTTTGCGTCGGCTGCGGGCTTTAGATAGCCCTCTTCTATCAAAATTCCTACCGCCCGCTTAAATATCGGCAGCGCGTTTTGAGCGGCGTAGTAGCTGCCCCTTTTAGGCTCGCGCACCAAAACGCCGATCGTGTAGCTGGTGTCCGCGTCGTTGGCAAAGCCGAAAAACGAGCTGTTATAGGCGCTCGAATAGCCGCCTCCCTTGGCGATGCGCGCAGTGCCCGTCTTGCCGCCGATTTGCAGCCCCGCTACCCGCCCTTTGCGCCCCGTGCCGCTCTCGACCGTTTTAATTAAAATTCCTTTTATTACGTCAGCGGTAGGTTTAGAGATGACCTGATGGGTTTCGCTTTCGTTAACGGTGTAAGTTTTGCCGTTATTTTCTAAATTTTCCACTAGGCGCGGGCTAATCATGACGCCACCGTTGTTAAAGACGGTATAGGCATTGAGCATCTGAAGGAAGGTCATCTGCGCGCCGTAGCCGTAGCTGATCGTGGCTTTGTAAATTTTATTATTCAGGCTTTTGATGCTTGGGATATTTCCGCTTTGCTCATACGGCAGATCGATACCCGTTTTTTGCGACATACCGAAGTTCATCAGCCCATCATAAATAGCCTGCCCCTCCAGCCGCTCTGAAATTTTAATCATTCCGATATTTGAGCTGTGGATGATGATCTCCTCGCCGCTCATCTGCTTAGCCGGGTGCGTGTCGCGGATCGTGCGAGTACCAAGCTTATAGCTGCCGTTATAGGTGTTGATGATCTCGCCCGGTTTGACGGCTTTGGCATCATAGGCGATTGCGAAAATTATCGGCTTCATAATCGAGCCCACTTCGTAGGCGTATTCGCTCGCGGTAAAATTTAAATTCTTAAGATCGTTTTTCGTGATGTTTGAGGGGTCATAGCGGGCATTGGTCGCAAGGGATAAAATTTTGCCCGTTTTGGAGTTCATAATGCCCACAACGATTTCTCGCGCATCGTAATTATCAGCGCCCTCATCGCTTAGGCGCTCTATCCTTCTTTGCAGCGTTAGTGGCACGCTTAGACGGACGTTATAGCCGTCGATCCTGCCCGTTTTTTTGCTACTGCGCTCTAGAATGATGTTGCCGCCTATATCGCGCGGACCCACGATAAACTCATCTCTAACCGGCGCTAGATAATACTCATAGTACTTCTCGATCCCCTTAATTCCGCTAACCTTGGTGATACCATCAACCTCTTTTTTATTGATATAGCCGATTAACGGAGTTAGCGAATCACCGACATTGTAGCTGCGCTTCTCGCCGCTTTCGGTCACGCTCATGCGGATAGGAGGATTTAGCCTGCCGTTTGCGCCTATGAAGCTGACGAAGACCTTTTTTAAATTTAGCTTATACGCAAGCTCTTTTAGATGCACGGCGGTTTTGGCGTCGATCTTATACGACAGCACGGTCGTGCCGCCAGAGCCCTCGATCGCGCTTTTGACGCGCTTTTCACTATCGCCCGTGTAGATGCAGTATAACCGCACGAAAAGATCAAGCTTGTTTTTATCGATGCTGCGCGCATCGACGCTAACTTTGTAGAGTTTGACGGAATTTGCCGCGACGTAGTTATCTTTTGCGATTATCGCGCCGCGGATCGCGCTGTTGGTTTCATTGACATCCAGGCGCGGTAGCTTGCGCTCAGTGCTGCCCCAAAAATATAAAATCGCCAAAAATACAAAAAGCGCCGCCGGCACGAATATAAACATCACAATAATCATACCGACCGAGGAGCTTTTATCTCTTTGCCACATCTTATTTCTTTAAAATTCTAAATTCCGCGCATTTTTTACGCTGCTGCATCTCAAGCTTTGACTCAATGCTGCGCTCCGCGCGGAACTTTAAGATCCGCAAAGCGCTCAAAGCCGCTATCTTGCGCACTAAGCTCAGCAAATAGAGCGAGGAATTCCGCTCGCGGCATCTCTTTAGCACCCATAAATTTCAGATGCTCGTTCATAATCTGACAATCGATTAGAAAGCCGAAATTTGCAAGCACCTCACAAAGCCTAATCAGCGCGACTTTCGAAGCATTGCTCTTTAGGCTCAGCATACTCTCGCCGCAAAACACCCGCCCAAAAATTAGCCCGTATAGCCCACCCACAAGCTCGCCATCTTCGTATGCCTCAACGCTGTGAGCGTAGCCGTCTGCTGCCAAACGCGAGTAAGCCTGCACGATCTGCTCGCTGATCCACGTGCCGTCGCTCTCTTTTTTTCGTACGTCTTTGCAGCGCTCGATGAAGCCCTTAAAATTCGCGTCAAATTTAACGTCATATCTCTTAAGATAGGGCTTAATGGACTTTTGCACACGCACTTCACGCGGATCAAGCACTGCGCGCGGATTGGGCGACCACCATAAAATCGGCTCATCCTCGCTAAACCACGGAAATATCCCTGCGCTATAAGCGCTAAGCAAACAATCCTCGCTCAGATCGCCGCCACTTGCAAGCGGCGCAAAATCGGGCGCATCCATAGGATCTGGAAAATCGTAAAACTGAGCCATTATTTAACGACGCTGCTTTGAGCTAGTGCGGGTTGCTTTTTTTCTATCTGCGGCAAAGGCGTAGAAGCAAAGCTAAAGCTTAGCTCGCCATCTTTTACGCTCACGCTAACTAAGCCACCCTCTTGCAGCGCGCCAAAAAGCAGCTCACCGCTTATATGATCGCTGATCTGAGAGCTGATCTCGCGCTTTAAATTTCGCGCTCCAAACTCGTCCGAATAGCCACGCGAGATAATCAAATCTTTTGCTTCCTTATTTAGGCTAATCTTTACGTTTTTTAGCTGCGACTCTAGCTCGCCGATAGTTTTATCCACGATCTTTTCTAAAATTTCGCCGCTTAAGCGGTTAAAATTTATGATTTTATCGATACGATTGCGAAATTCCGGCGCAAAAAAGCTTTTTATGGCACTATCTACTTTATAGCTCTCGTCCTTCGTAAATCCAACTTGCGGCGCTTCTTTCGTGCCTAAATTCGATGTCATTATTAAAATCGGTCGTAACGCCGTTGTTATCGGTAAGACTTGCGTTATCGAAAATTCCTAAAAAAATATTCGTCATGCTAGGATGAGCTTTTTCTACCTCATCAAATAAAATGACGCTGTAGGGGTGCTTTTTGATGTTATTCGTTAAAATTCCACCGTTTTCAAAGCCCACGTATCCAGGAGGTGCTCCGATGAGCCTAGAGACGCTGTGAGCTTCCATATATTCACTCATATCATAGCGTTCAAAATGCACTCCAAGCTGTGCGGCTAAGACCTTGGCTAGCTCACTTTTGCCCACACCGCTACTACCTGCGAACAAAAATACGCCGATTGGGGAGCTTGCGCCTCCAAGCCCGGCGTAAGAGCGTAGAAGCGCCTTACAAAGACTGCTAACCGCTTCATCTTGACCGAAAATTTCACGCTTGATATTGGCTTCCAGATTTTTTAGTACTTGTTTATTATCGACACTACTACTTAAATTTGCGATATTCGCGCTAATAGAAAGCGTATTTACTAAATCATCCTTACTGATTTCAAGCGGAGCTTCATGCGGCTTAAATGCAAAACTCGCACCCACCTCGTCGATGAGATCAATGGCACTATCGGGAAGGAATTTATCGTTTTGATATTTTTTAGCAAGCGTTACGCTATCTCGCAAAATTTCGTCGCTAAATTTTACGCCGTGAAATTCCTCATATTTTTTGGCTACGCCTTTTAAAATTTTGACGCTATCGTCAATGCTAGGCTCGCTTACATCGATCTTACAAAACCTGCGACTAAGCGCCTTATCCTGCGAAAACGAGCGGTATTCGCCGTATGTAGTAGCGCCGATGACCGATAGCTCGCCGCTTGCAAGCGAAGGTTTTAGGATGTTTGACATATCAAGTTCGTTGCGATTGCCCGTGCCTGCGCCAACGATCGTGTGAATTTCATCGATAAATAAAATCGCGTTTTGATTAGCGCTAAACTCGTCTATGAGATCTTTTAGTCTCTCTTCAAACTCCCCGCGCAACGTAGTGCCTGCGATCAGCGAGCCAGCATCAAGGGCGTAAATCACCTTATTTTTTAGCTTTTCTGGCACTTCGCCGCGGACGATTTTTAGCGCGATACCCTCGATGATCGCGGTTTTACCAACTCCTGCTTCGCCCACTAAGATCGGATTATTTTTCTTGCGGCGACAGAGGGTTTGTAGCGTCTTTTCGATCTCTTTTTCGCGTCCGATGAGTGGATCGATCTTGCCCTCAAGCGCGATTTTATTGAGGTTTGCTGTATAAAGTGAACTAGGCGAGTCCTTTTTAATATCGCGCTCGTTTATCGCGTCCTTTTCGCCCTCAAACGCAGGCTCAAATTCCGTATTCTGCCACTGCCTACGGCTTTCGTCGTAATTCATCGCATGCGTGATATCATCGATATCGTATGAGTTTAGCTTAATCGCTGCGGCTTCGTCGCGAGAAACGACCTCATCACGGTGATCGAAAGCGGATTTGTACTTTCGCACGATGAGCTCAAAAATCGCAGCATTGATACCGTAGTGATTTAAAATTTTAGTGCAGTCGTTTTCCTTATCATTTAGAATTTTAAGCATAAAATCAAGCTCGTTTTTAGGCTCTTTAGCGTTATTTAATTCAGTATAGAACTGCTTAAATTCTATCGTCTGCGCCGGATCCTTACCGCTTGATTTAGGCATCATATCCAAAAGCCCGCCCAGATTATCCAAGATATTTAGATAGTTAATATCCGGAATTTCTTTGGCGATGAGCCCGTGAAAGGGCTTATTGTATTTAAAAATCGCATAAACTACGTGCGAAGTGGTGATATATTCGTCCTCGCCGTCGTTTGCGACGCTGATTGCTTGTTCAAAATGTTTGTTTAAAAAAAATCCTATCATTGCTTTCCTTTAAATTTAATCCTCTTCGATCTCACATCTAAGAGGGAATCCTGCGGCCTTTGCCGCTTGTAAAACCGCTTGTTGCTTGCACTCGGCTATCTCTTTAGGATACGCGCCGCAAACCGCGCGACCCTGCTTATGAACTTTCATCATTAAATCTACAGCATCGTTAAAGTTTTTAGCAAAAATCTCCATCAAAATATAAACCACGAAATCCATCGTCGTCACGTCGTCGTTTAGTAAAATCACCTTATACGGGCGAGGCACGAAAGATTTTGTTTTGGCGCGAGTGTGAATCTGCACGCCGGTTTTAGTTGCCATTTTTTATCCTGGCGATATCGCTTTTTATCACATCGGTATCGACCATACCTAAGTAATACGGCTTGCCCCGCTCATCACCCTCGTTAATGTCGGTAAGCCTTTGATATTTTCCATCTTTAAGTACTACCTTAAAAGGGATCGAAAGCGCGTGGCGATAACCGATGTCGCTTAAAATTTGACCTACTATACGCTCATTTTGTTTTGAATTGGAGATGAAATAATACGCATTAAACTTTTTCGTAAAATTTTCGATCACCTGCGCGTCCGTAATGTCCTCAAAATAAATCAAGCCGACCATTAGAAAATCCGCGGAATTTTTTAACTGAAAGTCCATCAGATGCGGCGCTTCGATGCGGCATGGCTGACAGTAAGTACCGAAAATATCAAACATTAAAATTTTATCGCTGTCCGCAAGCTTAAAGCCCTTTTCTGTCCGCTCAATCGTTACCTCGCCGCCTACGACGCTTTTAAGCGTAAGGCGCTCGCCCGTTTTAAACGGCGTAAAAGCTACCTCCTCGCCACTTTCTCCGCCAATACGCTCGCCATTTTTATCTTGAGCAGAATTTTTTGCCATCTGATTCTCGCTCGCGGCAGGATTCTCGCCAGCAGAGCCCGTCTTTTTCTGCGAATCATCTCCGCAGCCACTTAAAACAAAAATCGCCAAACATGATAGTAAAAATTTCTTCATTGCATTTCCTTCGGGTTTAAATTTAAGCCCGCATTTTAACCAAAGTTTTGTGAATTTAAAATGAATGCTTGTCGTATCGCTTCATCGCGCTTTGCGCTTCGCGGTCGGCTTCCTTGCGCTTTAGCGATTCGCGCTTGTCATGCAGATTTTTGCCTTTTGCTAAAGCGATACGCGCCTTTACGCGGTTTTTATCATTGAGATACAGCGATAAAACCACGATGGTAAGACCCTCTTTGCTAACCGCGCCCAGAAGCTTATCGATCTGTTTTCGGTGCATCAAAAGCTTTCGCGCCGCCCCTTCGTCGGGACGAAAGTGCGCGTTGGTGCTCTCAAGATAGCTGATATGCGCGTTTAGCAAAAACAGCTCGCCGCGGATCACGCGACAGAAGCTATCTTTGAGATTGCCCCTGCCCGCGCGTAGAGCTTTGACCTCGCTGCCCTTTAGCACGATGCCCGCTTCAAAGCTTTCAAGTATCGTAAAATCGTGAAACGCCTTGCGATTTTTACTCAGTTCTTTCATCTTTTTCCTTCTAAATTTGACCCTAAGCTTAGCCCGTTTTTGCTTAAATTTAAAAGCGGGCGAGCGAAATTTTAAATTTTATCTTTAAATTTAGCTTTTAAATTTTAACCGTGCGCCTTGGAATTCTTATTTTAAGAAAAACACGCTGCTACCGCTGCCGCTTAGAAACATATCGCGATACTTGCTCATCTGCGGATATAGCTTTATGCACGGCGCGAAAAGATCGTTTAACGTAAAGCCGCCATATTGCGCCAGCAGCTGCTCGCTGCTTAAACGCAACATCTCTTGCGCCTGTGCGGCGTTTATATTTTGCATGAAGCTTGCGCGAAACTCGTTATAAACCGCGCCGGTAGAGCAAAAGATCGCTGGCGTTAAAATTTCGATCGCAGGCAGACGGTCCTCGAAAGGCTCGATGATCTCGCCGATACCGCGCACGTTCGCAGCCTCAAGCCCGCTAACAAAAAACGCGACGTCTGCACCGATATTTTGCGCAATCGAAATAAGCCACTCGCGCGGAATTTTTAAGCTTAATTCCTCGTTTGCAAGCCGCAAAAACGCCGCCGCATCGCTACTGCCGCCACCAAGACCCGCACCGATCGGAATACGTTTTTTAAGCACGATCTTGTGCGAGCTGAAAAAATCCGCAAGCTCGCGCGCAAAGCCCGCCTGCTCGAGCGCCGCTTTGGCTTTTAAAATTATATTATCCGCGATCTGTGCGGCGCCGCATTCAAGCGCAAAGCCGCTCGCGCGCTCGAAGCTTATCTCATCAAAAAGCTCCCTGCGCAGCACGAAGCGCGAGGCGATCTCGTGGTAACCGCCGCGCGTGCCGACGACTTTTAAAAAAACATTGATCTTTGCATAAGCTTTCAAAATTTTACTCCTTCTGCGCCTTGCGCGTTTGCGTTAAATTTAGCCTGCAACAAGCCCATCTGGCGCGATTAAAATTTTAATCCGTGCACCGTGAAGTGCGCCCCTAGGAATTTAACCCGCAATCGCGGCGCCCGATACGTAAATTTTATAAAGCGCGAAATTTAGATCCGCAACGCATACGGCCGAATTTCAACCCGCGGCGCAAATATATCTTAGCGATTAAAATTCCGAGCCAGCAAAATTCTAGCCGCGCTGCGATAGATCGTAAATTTAGCTTAGCGGTGCGCCGCAAAATCAAAACCATCGTCGCAAACTACGCATTACCGCGAGCCAGAATTTCACTCGGCAAAGACTGCTTACCGTGCCGCGACAAACTCCAACCTGCGCGCTTTTTAAATCGAGAAATTTTAATCTCGCGGCGCGTCGTCATCGCGCGGCAAAAGCGAATTTAAACGCCGCTTCGCCGCGTTTAAATTTAGCCCCCGCGGATTTATGCCTTTCGCGAGCGAGCGCTGCCTACGGAGCCGCATGTTTAAATTTTAAATTTACTCCGCCCGATGCCGATTTTGCGATCCGTGCGCAACGAAAGAGCGCAATCCCGCCGTCCGAGGTAAAATTTAACCGCGCATAGCGGCGCGCTATGCGAGCAAATTTAAAACGCGCCGTATTTATAACCGCTCAAATTTCAAGCCAGGGCCGCCCGATCAAAATTCCGCCGCAGGCTGGGGCCGCGGCTTAAAACGCGCCGCCCGCGATCGGAACGTCATTCCAAAGATACCTCACCTCGCCCGCGCCAATCTCGATGATCGAGTAAAAATCGCCGCAGATAAGCAGGTAGCGGCCGTCCGCGCGGCTCGCCAGATCCTTTGCGGCAAGCTTCTTGCCCAGGATCACGTCGCGCGCGTCGCCGTCGTAAAAGTTCGGCGCGAGATCCAAAAACTCGAGCGGATTTAGCGTCGCCTCATCCGCAAAACGCGGATCTTGCAAACAAAAAGCCCCCTCGCTCTCCCGCCTAAGCGCGCTTAGCGTACCGCAAACGCCTAGTTTTCCTGCTAAAATTTGCGCAAAAGAGCGCACGTAGCCGCCTTCGCTGAGTGCGACGCGAAAGCTCACGAAGGGGTGAGCGTAGCTTAAAATTTCGGCTTCAAAAACCCGCATCGAGCTCTCTTTCAAGCTCACCTCTTCGCCCGCGCGAGCGAGCTTGTATGCGCGCACACCGCTAATTTTTTTGGCACTGAAAGCGGGCGGGATAAATTTTATCTCGCCGCGCATTTGCGCCATCGCGACGTCTAAAACCTCGCGCGAAAGCGGCGGAATTTGCTCCACGCGCCCTATGTTTTCATTATCGCCGCTTGGGCTTTGCGCGCCCAACCACAGCGTCGCAGTGTAAACTTTTGGCTCCTTTTTTAAAAATCTAAAAAAGCGCGCGTATTGCCCGAATGCCACGATCAGCGCGCCGCTTGCGAAAGGATCGAGCGTGCCGCTAAAGCCCGCCTTTTTCACGCCGTATTTGCGCTTTAGAGCGCTTAAAAATTTATTGCTGCCGATACCCGCGGGCTTGTCCGCCAAAAACAATCTATTCATAAGAGCCGATCTTTTCTACGAAATTCGACATTATCACGCGCGAAATTCCGCCGAAATTTATAGTGAGCCGATCGCCGTTTACCGCCGTGATCTGTCCGATCCCAAATAGTTTGTGTTTGATCAGCTCGCCCTTGCTAAAGCTGCTACTTTGCTCGCGCGGAGGCTCTTTAGCCACCAAACCCGCCTCGGCTATAAACCTGCTCGCATCAAGCCTCTCGCGCTTGCCGCGATAAAAGCGGCTAGCGGCAAAGCTAAGCGTGAGAGTGCGTTTGGCGCGCGTAATCGCTACGTATGCGAGTCTGCGCTCCTCCTCAATGTCGCTACTATCGCCCAAAAGCGGGAAAAAGCCCTCCTCCAGTCCGATTACGAAAAGGTGCGAAAACTCAAGTCCTTTGCTCGCGTGCACGCTCATTATATTTATCGCATCGCCCATGATGGCGTCCTGATCGCTAAGAAGGCTCAGCTCGTTTAAAAATTCCGCCAGATCAAAATCGGGCTTATTGCTCGCCTCGTCCTTCAGCATCGCCAAAAACTCGTCAATGTTTGCAACGCGATCGGCGCCGTCGGGCAGCGAAGCATAGTAGGCCTTTAGCCCGAAAGCGGGCTCCAGCGCGTCTATTTTTTTGATCGTATCGGCTAGCGCGGAGATAGAAGCGATGCCGCTTTTAAGCTCCGCTAGAGCCTGCGCCGCCTTGGCGCTAAGCCCTGCGTCCGGCTCGCTAAAGGCGTCAAATAGACTGATAAGCCTCAGGCGCGAAAGCTCCTCGAGCTTTGCCAGCGAGACCTTGCCGATGCCGCGCTTGGGCACGTTTATGATCCGCCTCATCGAAAAGTCGTCGTGCTCGTCATTTGCTAAGCGTAGATAGGCGATCGTATCCTTGATCTCGGCGCGCTCGTAAAATTTCACACCGCCTACCATTTTGTACGGGATTTTGGCTCGATTCAGCCCCTCTTCCAGCGCGCGCGAAAGAGCGTTTACGCGGTAAAGCACGGCGATTTGAGAGGGCGCTACGCCGCTTGAAAGCAGCTTTTTGATGGCTTCTGCGATCTTTGCCGCCTCGATACCCTCCTCGTCCGAGCGCAAAATTTCGATCTTTTCGCCGCCGCCGTTCATGCTAGTAAGGCTCTTGCCGAGGCGGTTTTTGTTATGCGAGATAAGCTCGTTGGCGGCATTTAAAATTTCATCTGTGGAGCGATAGTTCTGCTCGAGTTTGATAAATTTTACGTTTGAGAACAGATCTTTAAAATTTAGAATATTTTCTATCCGCGCGCCGCGCCAGCCGTAGATACTCTGATCGTCATCGCCCACTACCGCGAGGTTTTCGTGCGCGGTGCAGAGCTTTTGCAGCAGCTTGAATTGAATGTCGTTGGTGTCCTGATACTCATCCACCGTGATATAAGCGTAACGGCGCGAAATTTCATCGCATAATCGCTCATTCGCGTTTAAAATTTTATACGGCAATATCAGCAGATCATCGAAATCCACCAGATTATTCGTCGCCAAATACGCCTCGTAGCGCTTATATGCATCAGCGCAATGCGCGTAAAATCCGCTATACATCCTGCTTAGCTCGTCATCTTCGCCCTTTAGAAGCTCGTCGATATCTTTGGGGGCGATCAGAGAATTTTTGTAAGTTGAAATTTTGGCCGCTAATAGCGACGTGGGCAAATTTATCTCAAAGCCCTTGATGATCTTTTTCTTATCGTCGGTATCGATTACTTGGAAGTTTGCGCTACGCCCAAGCTCGCTAATATGAAATTTCAAAAACAGAAGCCCAAATTTATGAAAGGTGCACAGAAGCGGCACGTTGCTTAAATTTAGCCCGCTTATCAGATTAAGCGCTCGCGAGCGCATCTCGGCGGCGGCTTTATTCGTAAACGTAAGCGTGAGAGTATTTTCCGCAGGCACGCCGTTTGAGAGCAAGTAGGCAAGGCGCGCGGTGATCGTTTTGGTTTTGCCGCTGCCTGCACCCGCTAAGATTAACATAGCTCCGTCCACGTGGCTCGCAGCCTCGCGCTGAGCGGGATTAAGACCTTCTAAAATATCGCTCATTTTGAGAAAATTTTACGCGATTTTTCGCGCTTAAGCCACTCGGACTCGGGCTGGGAGAAATTTACCGCGATGGGCTTGCCGTCCACGACGATCTGCAAAACCGCGTAAAACGGCACGCTAAGCGTGCTTGCAAAATCCTGCGGCCCGAAACCCGCCTCGAAAACCAGCTCATCCTTGCTAAGATGCGCGCTAGAAAGCGTGTATTCCTCCAGCTGCAAAAAGATCGCGGGCATTTTGAAGCTTTTTAAAATTTCCTCCGGCAGCGGCGGGTCAAATTTTATCTGATCCGTCCTCGCAACGATGCCAAATCCGCATCCAAGAGCCAAAACGTAGTCCAAAACCGCGCCTATATGTGTGCTGCTCGCAGCGATAAATTTATCGTCTTTTAAAATTTTATCTATCATCCTAACCCCTCACAAACTCATCTACAAGCGCCGCGACCTGCTCTATGCCGATGCGCCAAAACTCGCTTTTATTGATGTCAAAGCCGAATTTCGCCACCAGCTTTTGCGGCTCGTCGCTGCCGCCCGAGCTTAAAAACTCGGTGTAAATTTGAACGAAATTTTCGAGCTTGCCGCTCTTATACAGCCCGTAAAGCGCGAGCACCAAAAGCTGCGCGTAGGCGTAGGAGTAGCAGTAAAACGGCGAGTGGATGAAGTGCGGGATGTAGCTCCACCAGCTTTTGTAATGATCCTGCAAGATCAGCTCGCCCGCAAACATCTTGCGCGACTCCTCCATCCAAAGCTCATCGATCTGTCCCGTGCTTAGCTCATCCGCGCTTTCATGCACGCGCCGCTCAAAGGTCGTAAATCCGATCTGGCGGTAAAGCGTCGCGAAGATATCCTCGATCTTTGCCGCGAGCATCGCTCGCAGCGCGGCCTTATCGCTTGCAGTCTGCGATGGCGTATCCGTATCGCGCGCTGCAAGCTCGCACGAACCCGCAGAACCTTGCGAAGCGGCCTGTTTTACGGCGCGCTCGTTTGGAATTTTACCGCCCTGAGCCTCTTGCGAAGCGTCGTACTTTAAATTTTGCGAGCCGTCCGAGGCGGCGGTGATTTTTAAATTTGGCGAGCCGTTTAAATTTGAAAAATTTTCGCGCATATAATCAAACACCAGCATCTCGCAGAAAACCGACGCAGTCTCAGCCGTCGTTAGCGGCGTGAAGGAGTTAAAATAGCCCACGCCGTAGCTTAGATACTGATGTATCGCGTGCCCCAGCTCGTGCGCGAGGGTAAATACGTCGCGGCGCTTGCGCGTGAAATTTAAAAGTACAAAAGGGTGCGTGTCGCGCGAGCCGGAATGCGAAAACGCGCCGCTTTGCTTATTTTGCGCAGGCATCGCGTCGATCCAGTTTCGCTCAAACGCGATCAGCGCGATCTGCTTAAATTTCGGGCTGAATTTTTCAAATGCCGCAAGCACGATCTGCTTAGCCTGCTCGAAGCTAAACTCGCTCTCGTCGCCCCCAAGAGGCGCGTATCTGTCGTAATCATACAGCGCGTCGTAGCCTAAAATTTCGCGCTTTTTGGCGTAAAATTTGCCGACTAGACCGAAGCTTCGCTCCGTCTCTGCGATCAGCGCATCGACGCTTGCGATGTTTATCTGATTTTCCTCGTGCATCACCGCCTCAGCTTTATCGTAGCCGCGCAGCTCGCAGCGAATTTTAAGATCGGTTTTGATCATATTGTAGATGTAGCCAAGCAGGTGAGAGTTTTGCTCTAGCACCGCACTTAGCGAGGCTGCGGCGTCCTTTCGCACCTCGCGATCAGAGCTATGAAGCAGACTTAAAATTTCCTCCTCGCCGAGCTTGCGCCCGCGAAAATCAAAGCTCATCCGCGCCATGCTCTCGTCAAAAAGTCGCGAAAACGCCTCGCCGCTTACGGGCGAAGTTTTTAAAAGCACGCTTTCTTGCGGCAAGCTTAGCTGGTGGGCTTTGCGCTGCTTAAGTAGGCTCAAATAATATCTAAATCTCCCGCCCCCTGTGATAAACTCGTCCTGTTTTGCGGCGTCCAGCTCGTTAAATTCAAGCTCGAAAAAGAGTAGGCTCTGCGAAATGTCGTTGCAAGCTTGCTCTGTCTTGGCCTGCTGCGCTCCAAGGCTCGTATCTCGCGCAAAGCTAAGATGTGCAAAGCTCATTATCTTGCCGATCTGCTCGCTGATGCTCTCATAAAGTTCAAGCGCGCCTAAAAATTCCTCCGCGCTAAGGGCGTGCAGCTTATCTTTAAATTTAAGCTCAAAATCCCTAGCCTGCGCGGCCGCGCTATCTATCGCAGCGCTAAATTCCGCTTCGTTTGCAAACAGCTCGCCCAAATTCCAATTCATCGATTTCCTTTTAAAATTTTTGGATAATTTTATCAAAAAAGAATAAGTAAAATTTTAAAAACCGCGAGATCCGCCGCCCTAGCGGAAATCGCGGTAAATTTTAAGGTGAGTTATTTTTGCATACTTTGCGACGCGATCGCCGTAAAAATCACGTCGGTAGAGCTATTAATCGCGGTTTCTACAGAGTCTTGGATCACGCCGATGATAAAGCCGATCGCGACTACCTGCATTGCGATATCGTTTGAGATATTAAAGAGCGAACACGCAAGCGGTATCAGCATCAATGAGCCGCCTGGCACGCCGCTAGCGCCGCACGCACCGACTGCCGAGACCACGCAAAGCAGCAGCGCCGTCCAAAAATCGGGGCGCACGCCAAGCGTATGAGCCGCAGCAAGCGCCAAGATCGCGATTACCACCGCAGCGCCCGCCATATTTATCGTAGCTCCCAAAGGGATCGAGATCGAGCTTAGCTCGTCGCTGATGCCGAGCTTTTTACATAAATTTAAATTTACCGGGATATTCGCCGCCGAGCTGCGGGTGAAAAACGCTGTGAGGCCGCTTTCGCGCAGGCAGGTAAATACGAGCGGATATGGATTTTTCTTAATCACCGCAAAGACGATGAGCGGATTTACCACGAGGGCTACGAACGCCATCGCGCCTACGAGTACGACTACGATTCGCGCATATCCCAGCAGGGCATCGACGCCGGTTTGATACACAGTAGAGGCTACTAAGCCGAAAATTCCAAACGGCGCGAGCTGGATGACGAATTGCACGATTTTGGTTACCGCTTCGCTCAGATCGGTAAAAATTTTTTTCGTTTCGTTGGTACAAAATTTAAGCGCGACGCCAAGACCTATCGCCCAGGTTAAAATTCCTACGTAGTTTCCGTGCGCGATAGCGTTTAGCGGATTATCTACGACCTTAAAAAGCAGATCTTTTAGCACGATCCAAACGCTCGCGGGGACCGCATTTTCTGCCGCGCCGATATTGCTTAGAGCAAGCTGCGTCGGAAATAAAAAGCTGGCTGCTACCCCCACGCACGAGGCTAAAAAGGTGCCTACGATATATAGAACAACCACGCGTTTTAAGCCGCTTGCGCTACCGTATTGTTTATTTACGATCGAGCTTAAGATCAAGATAAAAACTAAAATCGGAGCTACCGCTTTAAGGGCGCCTACGAATAAATTTCCTAAAATTTCCGCAAAAGCTACTACGTTTATTAA